>JBBSAR010000051.1:0-15081 GCA_038252125.1 Desulfatiglandales bacterium | reverse complement strand
TGCCTTTCTGGAAAATGTCCGTTGATGCCGAAAATCATGGTCTCTCATCCTATGCCGATTTTGTGCGTATGACAAATCTTCCCAAGGTGATCAAGAAGGCCTGGGAAAGCAGGGGCGTGGAGTTTTGGAGCCCGGCGTTTAAGATTCGGCCCAAACTTTTTCTTTCTCTTTCAAAGCGATTGACCATGTCGCAGGCCGATTTTGCAGGAGAAAATGATCTTTTGCCCGGAAGAACACATCCTGTTACGCTTAACCTGAGTGAGGCCATACAGACCATCAAGGTGACGCTGGCTGCATCGGCGGTAAACAGGAAAAAATTGCTTCCTCTTCTCGCCGATATGGGGTTTTCAGTGAAGTCCGCAAGGCTTGTATATCTCCCTTTTCAGGAAACCAGTCATGAGATGGTTCAGGAACAGACCGGTTTTGCCATCAACAAGAATGCCCTGCAATTCAGTCGGTTCCTATGAAGCATGTTGATCCCGTTTGAGGGAAATTGTGAATCTCCGCACCAATAAATCCTCGAAGTTGTGTTGAGGCATAAAAATCGGAGAAGATTCGGAAAAGCTCATGCAGACAAGAAAATGGTATTTTTATCCCTCCATGCTGGAATGTTACGAATTTCACAAGCCAATGCTTGACGGCCTCTTTTTTTTGTGATAGGCAAGCAAGTTGTTTTTAATTGAGAAAAGGTCAGATCGGTTGAATGGTTTCCTCGGGGAGGAAGTGTTTTCCAACCCTAATATCACTCTTATTTTATTTCAAAGGAGGAGTTCAAACTATGGCTTATAAAGCAGTAGAAATGGCGGACTGGCAGATTTCCGAAGCAGCGGAAAAGAATATGCCTACGCCGGATGAGTGGAGAGAGAAGCTGGGCCTTCAGCAGGAAGAAATGCTGCCCATGGGAAGACTAGCGAAGCTTGACTTCCTGAAAATCATCGACAGGCTGAAGGACGAACCTGACGGAAAGTACATCGAAGTGACCGCCATCACGCCGACCCCGCTTGGGGAAGGAAAGAGCACCACGTCCTGCGGTTTGATGGAAGGGTTGGGGAAACGCGGCGTTAACGTGGGCGGCGCTCTCAGACAGCCTTCGGGCGGCCCCACCATGAACGTGAAAGGAACCGCGGCAGGCGGCGGCAACTCGCTTTTGATTCCCATGACCGAATTCTCCCTGGGACTCACCGGCGATATCAACGATATCATGAACGCGCACAACCTGGCCATGGTGGCCATGACTTCCCGTATGCAGCATGAGAGGAACTACAACGACGAGCAGTTGAAGCGGCTGACGGGCATGCGTCGTCTGGAAATTGATCCCACCCGGGTTGAGTTGGGATGGATCATGGATTTCTGCGCCCAGTCTCTCAGGAATATCATCATCGGTATCGGAGGCCGTACTGACGGCTTTACCATGCAGTCCAAGTTCGGTATCGCCGTGGGCTCCGAGTGTATGGCGATCCTGGCGGTTATCCGGGACCTGGCCGATCTCAAGGAACGTCTTAACAATATTACCGTGGCCTTTGACAAGAGCGGCAAACCGGTCACCACCGGCGACCTGGAAGTGGGCAATGCCATGACCGCTTTCATGCGCAATACCATCAACCCGACCCTCATGTGCACTGCCGAGTACAACCCCTGTATGGTGCACGCCGGCCCGTTTGCCAATATCGCCGTGGGTCAGTCCTCCATCATTGCCGACCGCGTGGGTCTGAAACTGTTTGACTACCATGTTACGGAATCCGGATTCGCGGCAGATATCGGATTTGAGAAATTTTGGAATGTAAAGTGCCGGTTCAGCGGCCTGAAGCCCCATGTGTCCGTTCTTACCACCACGATCCGCGCCCTCAAGATGCACGGTGGCGGGCCAAAAGTTGTTGCGGGTCTTGCACTGGATGAAGCTTACACCAAAGAGAATTTAGCTCTGGTGGAAAAGGGATGCGAGAACATGGTCCACATGATCGGAGTCATCCGCAAAGCCGGTATTAACCCGGTGGTTTGCATCAACCGTTTCTACACCGATACGGATGCCGAATGCGCTGTTGTACGCAAGGCGGCCGAGGCAGCCGGCGCCCGCTGTGCCGAGTCCAAACATTGGGAAAAGGGTGGCGACGGCGCTCTGGAGTTCGCCGATGCAGTCATCGATGCGTGCAACGAAGAAAACAAATTCGAGTTTCTCTATCCTCTGGAGATGAAACTGCGCGATCGCGTTGCTAAGATTGCTAAGGAAGTCTATGGCGCTGACGGCGTTTCCTGGAGTCCGGAAGCGGAAGCCAAAGCCAAGATGCTTGAAAGCGATCCGAAATACGCTGATTTCGCCACCATGATGGTCAAGACCCATCTGAGCCTGACCCATGATCCTACACTCAAGGGTGTGCCCAAGGGATGGACCCTGCCTATCCGCGACGTGTTGATCTACTCCGGCGCCAAGTTCCTCTGCCCCTGCGCAGGCACCATCAGCCTGATGCCCGGCACCGGTTCCAACCCCGCCTTCAGGCGGATCGATGTGGATACGGAAACCGGAAAGGTGAGCGGACTTTTCTAAATCGGAAATAGTTTTAACGAACAAAAGAAGGGCAACCTTGAGGGTTGCCCTTCTTTTATGGGGTGGCAGATGCTTACCAAATCAACGCTTTAATGGTCCTTTCCATTAAGCACTTCAGTGTCTTTCACTCTTCTGCAAGGCTTGCTCCGCCTGCTTTTGTGCCGTAACATCTATCATGATCCCATTGAAATATTCAGGAGTTCCCTCTGAATCAACCACAGGGTTTGAAATTACATGAAGCCACCGCCATTCTCCCTCCAGTCCCTTCAATCGGAACTCCTGGTCAAGCGGAACTCCGAATTGGACGCTCTCATTCCGGGCGTTAATAAGCGATGGCAAATCATCTTCATGAACATTTTTGAACCACTGGCTGAATTCCTCCTGTGGTGATACGCCGACAATATCTTTGATGCTCGGGCTTACAAAAACCAAATGCGCCCCGTAATAATTTTCCGGATCAATCTCCAATCTATAGACCGCGAAACCTTTGGCATTTTCCATAAACGAATGGAAGTGTTTCTCGCTTTCGCTCAGTGCCTGCTCGGCTTGTTTGCGATCGGTCTTATCATTGGCAAAGGCAACGACCATCTTAACCTGATTTCCGTCGCCCAAGATCGGATAAGCCACCTGTTCGAATATCATACCTGCCCGGCTGTCTTCAAAGAATACAGGCTTGCCTGTTTCAAAAACCTTATTCCACTTTTGTCCCCGACCCTCCGCCACTTCAGGTGAGAAAAAATCGTATAGCTTCTGTCCAATGATTTCCTCTTTGGTAGTTCCCAACCTGTCACAGGCTGTCTTATTGGCCACATGAACCATGCCTTTCCTATCGAAAAGAACTATTGTCTCGGTCGTCACATCCAAAATGGCATTCAATTTGTTTTCACTCTCCCGAAGCGCTTCCACAGTCCTTTTGTGCGCTTCATTCTCTCTTTTTAACTGCCTGTTTGCTTCAGCCAATTCCGCGGTGCGGATTTCCACACGTCTTTCCATATCATCACGAGCCTGTTTTAATGCCTTCTCAGCACGGATCCGGTCGGTAATGTCAATGATAATGGTATGAAGCAATTTTGTTCCACCAGATTCTAAAGTTCCAGTGAAAATCTGGACGTCCCGAATTTCACCGGAAGCCAGGCGATGTTGGGACGCAAACTCGGTTTTTTCACCTGAACTGGCGCCGGCCAGAATCTTTTTCACTTCAACTTCACCCTTGGTGTTGATATCCCAGATTCGAAGTTTTGTAATCTCCTCGTGGCTGTATTGGTAATATTTACAGGCGGCGGAGTTGGCATCAACAATCCTTCCGGAAAGAGGATCCAGCAACCACTTCACGGCGTTGTTTTTTTCAAATATGGCCCGGTAAAGTTTCTCACTTTCCCGCAATGCGCTTTCCGTCTTCTTTCGCGCCTCTATTTCCCTTTGCAAGCCAAGATTGACTTGCTCAAGACGTTCATGAGCACTTTTCAGTTTCAGTTCCAGTGCCCTTTTGCCGAGGGCGATTTCAACAGTGGCGTAAAGAACTCTTTCGTCAAAAGGCTTCATCAAATATCCGAAGGGAGCTATTTCCTTTGCTGCCTCAATGTACTCCGGCTTACCGTACCCTGATATGAAAATAATGGCGGTCCCCCACTCCGCCTTAATCACCCTGGCGGCGTCTATGCCGTTCATCTCTCCAGGCATCGCCACATCCATGATGACAAGATCGGGTTGAAGATTTCTGACCATGTCAAGAGCCTCTTCACCTGTCTCTGCCTGCCCAACCACTTCATAACCGAGACCGGTTAGTATTTCTTCGATCTCGAGTCTTGTGAGCCATTCGTCATCTACAATCAGAATTCTTGCCATATCGACCCCGTTTTGATGAGATATTAAATGCGGACCTGTGGTGAAATTGATTCTGATTTGTTGTGAGGTGCGGCTCACAATATTGGACCGAAACCTAGTCAGAATCGGATAGGGTCAGAAAAAAGCGACCGTCTTTTTCTTCTATAACTTTCAAACCGAAAAGAGATATGATGTCCATGAGCGGACGGCCCAAGAGAAAGTCAAGCTCTTCCGGAGGCATCCCCAGTTTTTCAGGGACCATGACCCGGATATCATGGTCGAATTTGAGGAGCGCAAGGACTTTCTCAACCGCTTGATGTCCATCGATTTCAATCCTTCGTATCCATCGGTCAAGCGTCGTGTAAGCGCATCTTTTTTCATGTTCCGAAACCAGTCTTAGAAGATTTTCATCACGGATGATGTCCTGTCTGGTTGCCTTGGGTTCGGCATATACCCTCAAAAATTCCGTTTCGTCCCAGCAGGCCTGGGCTGCGCACTGGATGGGGCGATGGTCGTATATGGCGCATGCCTTTTGGCCGTCATTGTAAAAAAAACAGGCCGTCCCTCCCGGTTTCTCCCGGACCTTTACGATTTCCTGTTGCGTCTGTTCAAGTTTGCCATCGATATTATTCATTACCGGCTCGCCTGTGCGGACAGTATAGAGGTATGACCAAGGGATAAGACCGTTGGACACAAGCGGAATATCCCGTGTCTGGAGGGCGGGGCTTGAACCAAGACAGCATTCACCGCATCTGTCGCAACCTGTTTTTTTTACCAAATCTTTCGATTCCATGCCTATTTTATTCCGGCAACGGCCTGTGTGATATTGTAACAAAAATCCCCGATTTTTTCAAAGGCGGTTAACATGTCCACAAGGATGAGTCCCGGATCAACCGTACACATGCCGCTTTGGAGCCGCATGATATAATTGCCCCTCATTTCCTCACGCATCTGATCGATCCTGTCCTCATATTTCTGGGCCTTCGGCATAATGGCCTTCTCTTCATTTTCAATAGAAGTGACGGCAACTTCCAGGAACCGGCGCACTTCCTGCGCGATTGTTTCAAAATCCTGCAGACCCCCCTCTGATAGAGTGAGACGCTGTTCCAAGAGCTCTTCAATTAATTCCGCAATATTTTCAACTCCGTCACCTGCTCTTTCCAGGTTATTGGCCATCCGCATCAAGGAGGCGACCTCTTTGGATTCTTCCGGAGTGATCGGTCGTTGCACCACCTGGACAAGGAATTGTATGATTTCCTTTTGAAGGTTATCGATGGTGTCCTCCCGCTTCCTCCACTTGGATAATTCCTGCAGATTCCCGCCCTTGAGGGAGAAGACCACATCGTCGTACATCTGCTCCACGGCACGTCCCATTCTGATGATTTCGGCCCTGGCCTGCGCAATGGCCACATCAGGGGTGTCGATATATTTGGAGTCGATATACTTGATCTGCCTCAATTCGTTCAACTGTCCTTCCCCTTCCTTTTCCGGCACCAGCCACTCGGTTAGTTTTACGAGATATTTGAGGAAGATGAGAAAGAAAATCACATTAACCAGATTAAAGGCCGTATGTGCATTGGCAATATATCTTCCCATATTGGGCCTTTGGCCTCCGATGATAAGATCCGGAGATCCGATTTCCATGAGACTGTGGGTGGACCACAGCACAAGATCCAAGAAAAAAGGGAAAATCATGACAATCAGAATGACGCCGATAATATTGAATATGGCATGGGCCCTGGCGGTTCGCCGGGCATTGATGCCTGCTCCAATGCAGGCGATCTGTGCCGTAATGGTGGTTCCAATGTTATCTCCCAAAATCAGTGCCACGCTTGCTTCAAAGTTAAGCAGACCTTCGCCGGCAAGGGCCATGGTGATGCCGATCGTGGCACTTGAACTCTGGAGAATCATCGTAAAGACGGTGCCTACGATAATGCATAGCACGATGCTGGGTATGTTGTCAGCATTGAAGCGGGTAAAAAAGACGATGAAATCGGGATGGTGTTTCAGAGGAGCGAACCCTGCCTTCATGGTGGCCAGTCCGAAAAATATCAATCCGAATCCCAGAAGAACATCGCCTACATAGATCCATTTTCGACGGCCCAGAAAGAATTTGAGGATCACCCCCGCCGCGATTGAGGGGAGGGCATAGGCGGTGATGTTGAAGGCGATGAGCTGCGCCGTCATGGTTGTTCCCACGTTTGCGCCAAGCACAACACCGGTCGCCTGCACAAAAGTCATCAGGCCGGCGTCCACGAAGCTGACCAGCATGACGGTTGTGGCGCTCGAGCTCTGAATAATGCTGGTTACGATGGCGCCCACTCCACAACCGACAAGGCGATTGTTGGACACCATTCGAAGGATCCGGCGCATCTTCTTCCCGGCTACTCTTTGAAGGCCTTCGGACATGATCTTCATGCCGAAGAGAAAGAGACCGAGACCGCCGAGAGATTGAAAAATAATTGTTTCCATGGATCAGTCATCCGTTGCTAAAAAGAAAAAGGCCACCCCGAATGGTTTTCAGGGTGGCCTTTTATTATCAGGAATGACCCATGGGGTCAACAGTCAATTAACGGAATCAACCCACTTTAAGGACCATGGCGCCGCCCGTATCCCCTGCCGCGCATCCGGCCCACAGGAGGTAGCCGCCCCCCTTGAGGGCGACCTCTTCAATGCCCTCGATAATATTACGCCCGGCCGTGGGACCCTGGGGGTGGCCGTAGATCATGGAGCAGCCGTAGTTGTTGAAACCGAGTGCATCCGTTCCTTCGGCTTCAATTCCCATCTGCTGGGCAAAGTAGAGATCGTTCACGATGAACGGGTTGTGCGTCTTAATGGCCTTCATGTCTTGAATGGCAAGGTCTGCGTTTTCAAGGGCCATCTTGGCTGCCGGAACGGGGGCTGAGGCCATATAGCCGGGTTTGGTCCTGGAAAAACCGTAAGACAGAATCCTGATGGGGATGGAAGGATCCGCGCTCAGTTCTTTTGCCTTGTCCTCGGAGGTGACCAGGAACGCACAGTTTCCATCCGCCGGGAAGGTCTGGGCGCCAAAAGAGAGGACGCCACCTGGAACGACCGGCCTGAGTTTGGCCAGGCCTTCTTCCGTGCAGGCGGTTACTCCCTCGTCTTTCTCCACCAGTATGGTCTTCTTTTTGGATATTCTGACTTCGGCGGGAAACATGTATCTTTTTTGGAATTCCCTGTCGTTCGCGAGGGCATCCACATACTGCTCGTATCGTCTGAGGGTCAACGCATCACATTGTTCTTTTGTGATGTTGCCTTCTTTTGCCACGTTCTCCGCTGTTTCAATCATCTTAAGACCCACATTGGGATCGCCGTTAAAATTGTCCATCAACCAGTTTTCGGAAATTACTTCCGCTCCCGGTCCATTGGGATTGGGCCACACGGTGTGAGGGCCGTTGGAGCATCTGTCCGTCATCATGGTCCAGCAGTTCTTGTACAGACCGGTTTCCACGCCCATGGCCGCCTGGTACAGGCAGGTGGTTGAGGTGGTGCACGCCTGACTGATCTGCACTCCCGGCATATGGCTCGCACCCATCAGGGCGGCGGCCCAAGGGCTTGAATAGAACTGGTGGAGCTGGCTGATGGTGACGCCGAGGATAAGGTAATCCAGAAATCCCGTTTCCCAATTTTTTTCCGCGAGCCATCGCCTGGCCGTGTTGCCGGCCAGGACGATGGAGTTTTCGTTGGCCATGCTTCCCTGCCACCGGCTGAAAGGGGTCGAATAATATCCTTTGTAAGGGATGAATGCTTTCGTCAACATGTTGCTCTCCTTTTACTTCCATTTAAATAATTTGTAAGTTGTAACCTAATCGCTCCACTTGCCGTATTTTTCCCTCAAAATCCTGTGCAGGATCTTCCCCGTCGGGGTCCTGGGCATCTCGTCGTCGGAAACAAAATCGACGGACTTGGGACGTTTGAAACCGGCCATTTTGCCACGGGTAAACTCCATGATTTCCTTGGCCATTTCTTCACTCTCCTCATACCCGTCATTCAGTACGATAATGGCCTTGATCGATTCTCCCCATTTCTCATCGGGAACACCGATGACGGCGATGTCGCGAACGGCTTCATGGGCCCCTACGGCGCTCTCTATCTCCGATGGATACACATTCTCTCCTCCGGTGATAATCATGTTGGCTTTTCGATCTACAAGCGTATAATATCCGTCTTCGTCTCTTTTTACCATGTCCCCGGCGGAAGACCATTCTCCGACAAAGGCTTCTTTGGTCTTTTCCGGTTCTTTGAGGTATTGCTTGAAAAGCATGGGGGTCCGGTAAAAAAGTTCCCCCACTTCACCATCCGGAACTTCATTTCTGTCTTCGTCGAGTATTCTGATCCTGTCCGTCCCGAAGATCTCCTTTCCTATGGACCCCAGTTTCTTGAACTGGTCCTCGGGCCGGAGCAGGGTTATCAGGCCGCCTTCGGAGCTTCCATAGGCCTCCCAGAGTTCCGCATTCTTGAAGTATTCCATGATGGCCAATTTGAGATCCTTTCTTGCGGGCGCCGAAGAAATAAGCAACTGCCTCATGGAGGACACGTCTATGTTGTTCTTGATTTCATCGGGCAGGGCCAGGAGCATAATGTAGTGCGTTGGAACAAGCGAGGTAAAGGTGATCTTGTACTCCGCAATCGTCTTGAGCAGGCCCTCGGGATCAAAACTCACCATGTTGTAAACAAACACCGGCGCGGATACCAACGTGTAAGCAAAGGAGTAGAAAATAGAATTGATGTGGCACATGGGCATGACCAGCATCACCTTGTCCGTAGGCCGCACGCCCATGTTGATATCGTTCAGGTAATACTGGGATACATTGGATTCATGGGTTCTCATGACCCCTTTCGGCCGGCCCGTGGTCCCGGAGGTATACATTATGCACCAGATATCGGCGCTGTCCACCATGAGATCCGGCTCTTCAGGCGAGGCCGCGGCGAGGAAATCTTCATAGCCCACGTATCCTTTCGGGGCGGGACCTTCCCCGAGATATATGTAGTTTTCCTTTGGAATCGAAAGCTTGTCCCTGATTCCGTTGATCAATTCAACAAAGGGCGCCTCCACCACGATCGCCTTGCACTCGGAATGTTTGGTAATGTATTCAATATCGGGCGCGGCCAGCCTGAACATGATGGGAACGACCATCTGTCCCCCCTTGGCGCATCCCGCATAGACATCCATCCATTCCCCGCGGTTGTAGGCCAACACCGCAAAGGAGTCCTTGTGCCCCACCCCCATCGCCGTAAGCCCGTTGGCGAAGCGGCACGATCTTTCATTCCATTCTTTAAAGGTGAATTCCTTGCTTTTGTCCTGCCATCCCAGTTTATCGGGATAATTCAGGGCGTTCATCTTCAAAATCGTGCCGGCATGCGTCCATTTGCTTATGTTCATTGGTATTCCTCCGTCCTTATTTGGTTTTCAACTCCATGGCAAAAAGTGCCGCGCCCACCGCCCCCGTCAACTGGGGGTACTCAGGAACGACGATCTCGCTGTTTACAATTTCTCTGATCATGCTGATCAGATAGGGATTGTGGGCAACCACTCCACCGGTCATGGCCACCTTATCCGATAGAGAATCCATTTCCATGACCCTTTTGATGACGGAATAGAAAAGCCCTTTTACAATATCGGGGACCTTCTTCCCCTGTCGGATCTTTTCCAGGACTTCGGTCCCGCTGAAAACAGTGCAGTAACTTCCCAGTTCCACCATCTCCCGCGACTGCCTGGCAAGGAGATCCATCTCTTCAAGAGGGATATTGAGGCGCCCGGCCATTTCTTCCAGAAAGGCCCCGGTTCCGGCCGCGCATTTCCGGTTCATTTTGAAGTTTATCCGTTTGCCTTCCGCGTCCACCTTGATAATCTTGTTGTCCTGCCCTCCGATGTCGATTATGGTCATGGCCATGGGAAAATAATGAAAACAACCTTTGGCGTGGCACCCTATTTCCGTCTTGGTCAAAGAGCTGAATGCCACGTTGTTTCGTCCATACCCGGTGGATACGCAGTGGATTACATCTTCCCTTCGGGCGCCGGCCATTTTCAAAGACGCATCCATGCAGATTTCCGCTGTTTCGGAAAAATCGGTCCCGGATCTCCTCACACAGTGCCCGATAAGCCTTTTTGTCCCGTCTAATATGGCCACCTTGGTGCGCGATGAACCGATATCCACCCCCGTAAAAATTTCTCCGTGTCCGGATTGGGACGACCCGGTGGTCATCTTTCCTCCAACTGTTCTATGAAGGCTTCGATATTGGTTTTCGCCTGTTCTTCCGAATAGCACCTGAGATCGTTCAGATCCCCGTTTATGGTGAGCACCGGTATCCCGAGTTTTTTGCTGAGCCTTTCCGGCATCCCGTATCGGTTGTTTGAATTGTTGGGACAGGTCTTGGCATCGTGAAAAAGGATGCCGTCAAACCGGAATTTCTCGAAACAGTTCTTGATGTATGCTTCCTTGAAAGGCTCATCCCGTACGATGAAAAGTTCGGTGTAGGCTCGCGCCATGCTCTCGAATGGTTCCGCCGGATCCAACTGATCGAAGATCCAGCTGTTGCAGTACGTGGAGGCTACTACGCAGGTCTTGAGCGAGGAAAACTGTTCGGATAGAGGTCTGAGTTTCCCCCATATGGGCATTCCTTCCCAATAGAGTCTGAACTTCTCCCCTTCCACTGCGGCCATCCCTTCACGAATCCGTTCTTCCAGCTCGGCAAGAAGCGTTTCGTAAAATTCAACGGCTTCCCTGGTCCCTCTGGCGACCACGGCGGGTCCCATGAGGATGGTGGTGTCGAAAAAAGTCCATGGCGAAGGGATGGCAGTCGATGCCTCCAGGCATGCCCTCCAGAGTTCGGACGTTCGCCGCGAGTATCCGACGGCCTCCTTGAAACGATCCATATCGAATTTCCCGCCGCTTATCTCTTCGAGTGGCGGAATCAGTTCCTTTATCTGTCCGGCAATATCCTTAATCTGCAAATCACCGATATCCCCGATATCCCTGTGCGTGTGAATCCCCAAAAGGGGAGCCTGCAATTCCCGCGCATACCAGGCAAACCAGTCCTGGACGTCGCGGCACTGGTTTGTGTTGAATACAAGGACATCCGGTTTCGGGACCGATTCAATCCCGTATGCCATGGTCAACGGCGTCTTCTTCCGCAGAAAAGAGCCCACATCCGCGGTGAGATAGGAGCAGATATCCGGGGAGTACCCCAGGGCATTGGTGTAGGGAATCAGTTCGGTCGCCATCCGGGTGGCGCCTAACATGGCGCCGTGGTTCTCCGGGAAATAGACCAGAAACCCCATCCCCCTCAGAATTTCCGCGGGTCCCACGCTGGTGCACCAGGCAATTTTCCTGGAGCCGGTCTTGACTGCTTCGGCCATCTCCAGAAAATGGTCCGCCATCAGTTTTTTGCACTGGTTGGTGGCTTCAATTTTCCTTCGCTTTATTTTTTCTTGTTGAGGCATTGACGTTCCCCTACTCCATCTGGTTCGCTACCAACTCGGTGATATCCATGATTTTGATTTTTCCCCTTTCCTGTTTTGGTATGGCCTTGGCGCCTTTCTTGAGGTTGTCTTTACATGCCGCGCAGCCGGAGACGATAATCTCAGCGCCCACGGCCAGGGCATCGCGCACCCTTTCGGCCCCCATGTCTATGGCCATTTCCGGATTGTTGGCCTGAACGCCTCCGCCACCCCCGCAACAGCGTGCCTGGAGACGATTTCTTGCCATCTCTACAAATTCCAGACCGGGCGTGGCTTTGAGGATGTTTCTCGGTTCTTCAAAAATCCCGAAAGCCCTTCCCAGATCGCACGGATCATGATAGGTGACCTTTTTGCCAAGATCTCCCTTGAGTTTGATACGCCCCTCTTTGATCAGCTTTTCCAGGTAGTGCACCGAGTGGTAAACCTCCATGCCCAGATCGCCGATTTCGCTGTAGATCTTCTTGAAGGTCTTGTAGCACCCGGCGCAAGGCGTAACCAGTTCCTTTGCGCCCGTTGCCTTGAGCCTTTCGATGACTTTCCGGGCGTGGGGTTCAAATTCCTTGGAACCCATGAGAAAGAGAGGAAATCCGCAGCAACCCTCTTCCGTGGAAAGGGTTGTGTAATCTACGCCCGCGGCATCCAGCGGTTTGATCAGACTGGGCACCATTTTCATGTCGAGATAACTGGGTACGCAGCCCATGAAAAGAACGGTTTCGGCCTTTTCTTTGAGTCTGCTCCCTTTTGCCTGTTCACGAAGGGCCGGGGGATAGATCTCTATTCTATCATTCTTGGCGCTCGCAAAAACATTGCCCGTATTGAGGATATTGTCCCGGACTCCCAGCACGGGGGTGGGCGTCAGCCCTGCATCGTAGAGCTTTGTGCGAACGCCCTCGACGATTTCATCCACCTTGATTCTTGCCGGACAGAAATAGGTGCATGCCTGGCATGTGGTGCACGAGTAGAAGGCTTCCGCCAGCTCTTTGGTCGGCTCAATGGATCCGTTCAAGAGATAAAACGCTAAGGCGTTTCTTCCTCTGGCATTGCGTCCTTCCCTCTGTGTCACGCTGAAGGTGGGGCATCCAAGACGGCAGAATCCGCAGTGAATGCAGGCAAGGATCTCGTTGTCGATATGGGGACCGAAAGAGTTCACCCCCTCCGGGTTGTCGATCAGAGGTTGAAAGGCGAAATAGTCGTAGATATCTGTTTTTACGCCCTTTTCCAGCCCCATTTTTCCGGGATTGAGAATGTTGTCGGGATCAAGGGCTATCTTTATCTTCCGCATGACCTCCATGGCCGGACCAAGCTGCATTTCAATATGGGGGGCCCGGGTGAGCCCCGTGCCGTGTTCGGCGCTGAGCGTCCCTTTCATCTCCAGGGCGGTCTTGACCAGTTCCTCCGCGGCCGGTTTGAGACGATCCCAGTCATCTCGGCTCCTTACGTCGCAGACGAAGGTCGTATGAACATTTCCATCTCCCACGTGACCGAATGTGGCGATCAGCAGGTTGTATTTCTTGGAAATTTCCTGGGCGCGGCGGATGGTTTCGGGGATCTTGGTGGAAGGCACGCCGAAGTCTTCAGCTATGGCCACCAAGCGATTTCCAGGCTTGATTCTCGAAAGGGTGGGGACCAGTCCTCCCCTTGCCCGCATCATTTCTTCGCGCTTTTCCGGAGAATCGGTCCACTCGAATTCGAGCACCCCGTATTTGTGGCA
This sequence comes from Desulfatiglandales bacterium, assembly GCA_038252125.1. Lineage (GTDB taxonomy): Bacteria > Desulfobacterota > DSM-4660 > Desulfatiglandales > Desulfatiglandaceae > DUZB01. The sequence continues at coordinate 1,518 of JBBSAR010000051.1, read as the reverse complement.
GATTTTTCCGATCTGCTCCATGTCTCGAACCACCACATCCTTGACGCCGTCGCCTTCCATTATCAGAAGGGCTTCTATCTTACTGACATCTTTTCCCAGGGCCTTTTCGACGACCTTGACACTGACCTTATCCATGATTTCGCATCCGGCCAGTTTGATGCCTGATGTAGTTACCTCCGTAACCGCGTCGCCCGCCGCGTTAATGTCTCCGAAAATGGCAAGGGCCAGGGCCGCGTATTCCGGTTTGGGTTCCAGTTTTGCGATGACCTCGGTGATAATTCCCAGGGTGCCTTCAGCGGAAGTGAATAGCCTTGTAAGATCGTAGCCAAGGGAGGTCTTGGGCGCGCGAGTTCCCGTATCGATGATGGTCCCGTCGGCCAGGACCACTTTGAGCCCTTTGATGTAATCCCGTGTTGTTCCGTACTTTACGGCCCTATGTCCGCTGGCGTTGGTGGATACCATGCCGCCTATGGTGGCGACCACCTCGCTGCCCGGATTGGGCGGGAACATGAGGTTGTCCTTGGCCAGGAGGTTGTTGAGCTGGAGGCATACGACGCCTGGCTCCAGACGCGCATAGAAGTCCTCTTTATTGACCTCGAGGATCTTGTTCATGAGATGCAGGTCCATCAGGATGCCGCCCTTGACAGGAAGAACGGCGCCGGTTGTGGCTGTTCCCGTTCCTCTCGCCGTCACCGGAATCTTTGTGGCATGGGCAAGTTTCATGATGGCCGACACCTGTTCCGTGGTCCTCACAAAGACCACCATATCGGGAATTCCTTGGTGAACGGACATGTCTCTTGAGTAACAGAGGCACTCAACCCTGTCGTCGAATACATTCTCCTCCCCGACGATTTCTTTAATTTTGGGTGTTATATCCACGGCTATCCTCCTGGTATTTTGATGAAATGCGCAACGTTGACGCTTTGCTGCAGAAAAGAAAAAGAATTCGATATTGTGGCTATTTTTTAGCTACAAAGTAACTATAGCAGCAGATGCGAAAATTTGTCAAGACAAAAGCACCGCACGGTATGCACCGCCTTAATGCCCTGGAATACATGGCAATAAGTGTAAACGCCATCATCCGATTTTACAAAACTCCAAACGGTGTTTATATCATCCCTGGCACGGAAGTTTTATTTGTGATCCTTCACTTTTTGAATTCGCCGGGTTCGATCTTCCAGCCTTGACAATATGACAGAGATATGCAACGAACGAATGCACGTAGTACTTCCCTGTGACCGAATAAGTGGAAACCCGGCCAACTACCAGATATTGTGGTCGCAAAAAATCCGATATAACTTCAAAGGCCTGGTCACACACATGGATAAGTAAGTCATATTGCCAGGTTTTGAATCCGTAAAATCCTCTTGACACCGATATCGCAGACTGATTGATGACTGTTAACAGATGAAAGAGGTCGACCCTTTGAAATTGACTCCATGGAACAGGATTTTGCGTGGTTGAAGAAGAAATAAGTGAGGAAACGATGAAAAACACGACTGGTGATTCCGAACTAAG
>JBBSAR010000050.1:0-15141 GCA_038252125.1 Desulfatiglandales bacterium | reverse complement strand
TCAGGAGTATACTGATCCGGCACCCGGGTGTCAATGTCAAAACCCAAGAGGGGTGTTGTCAAAAGTGTTAGGATGCGATCAATAGCCTACCCCCGGAGGGACGAATCGTCCGGAATGCCATTGGAACTGAAAAAAAGATTGTTTTTGCATTAAAAGAGATTATATATTTTCTATTTTTTGCATGCATCATCCCCGTTGAACAATCGGGTTTCAAATACATTAGAGGACCAACCGGCTCCCGAAAAGCGGTTTCAAAATCGATCTTTTTTTCGCATCCAAGGAGGTTCAGCTCAACATGAAAGCGCGGAATAACATTTCCCAAAAACTCATTCTCTGGATATTTTTCTGGTTCCTGGTTTTAGGGTTCGGCCTGGCATTCGCGGGCTACTGGGAAATTGACAATCTGAAGGCAATCCTTTCGCAATACCATCAGCAGGGATTCAGCAAAGGGGCTGTCGCCCCCCTGGAAAATGCCATTACGTTGGCTGAAAATTCCATCTGGCAGCTTGTAGCCGGAAGCCTTGCCCTTGCCACGCTTCTTCTATGGTTAACGCTGCGTTCATCCCTGAAAGGAGCGGCCGGGAAGCCCCTGCCTGAAAAGGCGCCTTCCGTCGGCACAAAGAAAGTGGAAAAACCGAAGCCGACGCAAATATCCAAGGAAGAGAAGGAAAACATCGAGCGGTTGGATCGGGCAAAGACCGTCCAAATGATCTCCCTGTTGCAACGTGATGGCCGGCTCGTGGATTTTCTGGAAGAAAATCTTCAATCCTATGATGACGCGCAAATAGGGGCCGCGGTGAGGAACATTCAGAAAACCTGCCAGGAGAGTCTCAACAGGTACATGAAACCAACGGCTATTATCGATCGGAACGAGGGAGAAGAGATCACCATTGAAGCCGGATTTGACCCCGCGGCCATCAAACTCACGGGCAATGTATCGGGAGAACCTCCCTTCAAGGGCATTCTGCAGCACCGTGGGTGGCGTACCGAAAAGCTTGAACTGCCCACCCTGTCGGGGACGCAGGATCCCGGAATCATTACCCCTGCCGAAGTGGAGATATAAAGGCGATCTGAGCAAGGAGAGACCAAGTGACCGAACCCACCTATATCATAGGAATTGATCTTGGCACCACCAACAGCGTGGCAGCCTACACGGATGCTCAAGTAGAACGCGAGACGGAACCACCCATCCGCATCTTTGAAATTCCTCAACTTGCCGGGCCCGGCTCCGTGGAAAACAGCGCCACCCTTCCCTCTTTCGTCCTGTTGCCCGGTCCTCACGATGTGCCTCAGGGCGCCCTTGAGGTCCCCTGGTCAACCGACAATACCATGGCCGTCGGCCGTTTCGCAAGAGATCGCGGCGCTGAAATCCCCCATCGCCTGATTGCATCCGCCAAATCGTGGCTTTGTCATACGGGTGTTGACCGCCACAAAAAGATCCTTCCCTGGGAAGGCGGGGATGACGGGAAAAAGCTCTCTCCGGTGGAGGCATCCGCGGCAATTTTGAGGCATATCAAGGATACCTGGAATAGTGTAATGGCCGCGGAGAATGAAAATCTTCGGCTGGAACATCAGGATGTTTTTCTCACCGTTCCCGCGTCCTTTGATGCCGTGGCAAGAGACCTTACGGTGGAAGCGGCCGGAATGGCGGGACTTTCCGGCAGCACCCTCCTGGAAGAGCCCCAGGCGGCATTCTATGCCTGGATTCATGAGACCGGGGGAAAATGGCGCGAGCAGGTAAACGTAGGAGACCTCATCCTGGTGACGGATGTTGGAGGGGGAACAACGGATCTCAGTCTCATCCAGGTATCGGAGGAAGAAGGGGAATTGGTTCTTGAACGGGTGGCCGTGGGACAGCATCTTCTTGTGGGTGGGGACAACATGGATCTGACCCTGGCCTATTCTATCGCAAACCGTTTGGCGGCCACCGGTCAGAAGCTGGACGCGCACCAGATGCGCGGACTGTGCCACGAGTGCAGAAGGGCAAAAGAGCATCTGTTTCAGAACGCGGACCAGGAGAGCTTTCCCATTGCGATCTTGAGTAGAGGAAGCCGGTTGATCGGGGGGGCCATCAAAACCGAACTTATGCGCAAGGAAATGGAAGACATCCTCACAAAAGGGTTTTTTCCGCCGTGCGATAGCAATGCGCAGCCAAAAGAGCAGGTTCGAACGGGAGTAAGAGAGCTGGGTCTTTCCTATGCTGCCGATCCGGCCATCACCCATCATCTGGCCCATTTCCTTAGCAGGCAAGGATCTGAGGACGGCCCGGCATCTCCCACCGCGGTTCTATTTAACGGGGGGGTAATGAAGGCTCGGGGTCTCAGGACAAGGGTCCTGAACGTCTTGGGAACCTGGGCGGAAAATGCGGGCCGCAGGCCACCGAGAGAGATCGGAATCGATGACTTCGATCTTGCCGTGGCAAAGGGCGCAGCCTGCTACGGTATTGTAAGGAGCGGCAGGGGAATTCGTATAAAGGGCGGCCTTTCAAGGACTTACTATATCGGCATAGAGGCCTCTCTTCCGGCCGTGCCCGGTATGCCTACCCCCGTCAAGGCCCTTTGCGTGGCCCCTTTCGGCATGGAAGAAGGTACGGATGCCTCCCTTGCGGGCAGGGAATTCGGTCTGGTCGTCGGAGAACCGGTGCGATTCGATTTTTTGGGTAGTACCTCCAGACAACATGACCGGATTGGAACGATAGTAGAGGACTGGGAAGGGGAAATTGAAAAAATCACCACCGTGGAAACCGTGCTGGAAGGGGTGGCCGGAACCGTGCTCCCCGTAACCATGAATATTCGGGCTACGGAGGTGGGCACACTTGAATTGTGGTGCGAATCCACGGAAACCGACCAGAGATACCGGCTGGAATTCAACGTACGGGAAGGGGTCGGAGAATAATGGGGCACTATATTGTCGGCATAGATCTGGGAACGACCAATTCCGCGGTCACGTATGTGGATCTTGACAGGATCAAGGAAGATTCGCAGCCCCGATCCAATATTAAGATCTTTAAAATCCCCCAGTTCACCGCCCCCGGTGAAATCTCCAACCTGGAGATTTTCCCGTCATTTCTCTATCTCCCTGGTGAACATGAACTCCCGAAAGAGTCCATGAATCTGCCCTGGGACACGAAGATGGTGCACATTGCGGGAACCTTTGCCAGGGATCAGGGCGCCAGGGTCCCCAAGAGAATGGTGGCTTCCGCAAAGAGCTGGCTCTGCCATGCAAGGGTGGACCGTGAGGCGCCCATTCTCCCTTGGGGTTCCGATGAAACCATAAACAAGGTCTCCCCCATCACGGCCATATCTACCTACCTCCGCCATATCCGCGAGGCATGGAACCACTATGTGGAACGTATTGAGGAGCACCTTCTGGAAAACCAGACGGTCATCATCACCGTACCGGCATCCTTCGATGAGGTGGCACGGGACCTCACGGTAAAAGCCGCCGGCATGGCCGGACTCAAAAATATCACCCTCATTGAAGAGCCGCTTGCGGCCTTTTACAGTTGGCTGTCCCGCCATGAAAAGCAATGGGAAGAATTTATCACGCCCGGCGAATTAATCCTGGTCTGCGACGTTGGCGGCGGCACAACGGACTTTACGCTGATCACCCTGAAGAATAAGGACGGAAATCCTGTCTTTGAAAGAATCGCCGTGGGGGATCACCTGATCCTGGGCGGAGACAATATGGATCTGTCCCTGGCGAGGCGTTCCGAGAACCGTTTACAGGGTTCCCAAAAAGGCGCCATGAATACGGATCGCTGGCAGGCCCTCTGCCAGCAGTGTCGTGTTGCGAAAGAAGAAATCCTGAGCGGAACAGCGGACTCAAAGATTATCACACTGGTGGGAGGCGGTCGAAGGCTTATCGCGGATACGGTATCCACCACCCTTGCCAGGGAAGAGTTGCAAGAAACGGTCCTGGAGGGGTTTTTCCCGCTCGTTGATCCGGATGATCCACTGAAGGAAATGCCCCGGCAGGGAATGACGGAATTTGGTCTTCCATACGCCCAGGATCCGGCGATCACCCGACATCTGATTCGATTTCTGGAACGCCACGCTGAAGATATCGCCAATGCCCTGGAGGGGCACGACATCAAACCCGATCTGGTCCTTTTTAACGGCGCCGCGCTCAAACCCCTGATCATCCAGAACCGGATCAGCCAAGCCATTGAAAAACGATTCAGCCAAAAAGACAGCCTTCCGAAGACAAGGGTGCTGGCAAATGCCGAGCTGGATTTGGCAGTTGCCCTGGGAGCGTCCTATTATGGACTGGTGAAAAAAGGACGTGGCGTCCGGGTGGACAGTGGGAGCGCCAGGGCATACTTTCTCCAGGTTCATCTGGAGGGAGACGCGGAAAAGGGAACGCCCGCGGTGAAAAGTGAAAAAGGAATGGCCGTCTGTCTCGTGGAACGGGGGATGCATGAAGGCACGACCAACAAGCTGTCCGACAGGAAATTCTCCGTCCTTGCCAACCAGCCTGTAACCTTTAACCTTTACAGCTCCAGTTTTCGCTCTGGAGACGCCGTAGGAGACGTGATTGCCGTGGATGATTCCGTCACTCCCCTGCCCCCGTTGCAAACGGTGATCAAATTTGGAAAAAAGGCCGGAGAAAGATCGCTTCCGGTCCAGATAGAGGCGCATTTTACCGAAGTGGGCACGCTTGCTCTTTCCTGTCGATCGCTGGTGAGCCCTCACAGCTGGAAATTTCAATTTCAGCTTCGTGAACCGGCGGGAAACATTTCCGTGGCCGACGAAGATGTCCTGGAACAGCAGATCATAGACCAGGCCGTTGATACGGTGCGCCGGGCATTTACGGAGCCGTCGCCGGAAACGGGTCCCACGGGCCTGGTAAAGACAATCGGGAAAATGACAGCCCTCCCCAAGGAGAAATGGCCTCTTGGTTTCATACGAGTTCTGGCCGATGAACTGCAACCTCTTGCCACGGAAAGGAAGCGGGGAATAGACCACGAGAGCCGCTGGCTCAACCTGACCGGATTCTGTCTACGGCCCGGTTTCGGCGATGCACTGGATGAGCACAGGGTAAAGATGTTATGGAAAATACACCATAACGGTCCGGTAAATACCAAAAATGTCCAGGTCAGATCGGAATGGTGGGTGCTGTGGCGCAGGGTTGCGGGGGGCCTGTCCTCCAGCGAGCAGCGTCTTTTATCCCAGGGCCTTTCCTCCCTGCTCAAACCGCCTAAGAAAGGCAAGAAACAAAAGATCGCCCCTCAGGAACATATGGAAGCCTGGATGTGCGTGGCCAACCTCGAGCGGACTTCCGTTCCCGATAAAATCGCCCGGGGAAATCAGCTGATGGAAATTCTCAAAGGCAAAAAGGTCCGTGCCCAGTACTGGTGGTCTCTATCCAGAATAGCTTCCAGAGAACCCCTTTACGGGCCGGTAGACCTGGTCGTAGATGCCCGACAGACAGAAAACTGGATTGATCAGATCCTGAAAAGGGACTGGCCCGATCCGAAACCGGTGGGACAGGCCCTGGCCCAGATGGCCCGGCTCACGGGAGACCGCAAGAGAGATCTGGACCCGGCTGTGGTGGGGCGGATCATCCAGTGGTTAAGCCCTCACGACTGGGCTGCTTCCATTATGAAGCCCCTCAGTGAAGTCCTTCCCATGGAGGAAATGGAAAAGGATCTTGCATTCGGGGAGTCCCTGCCTTCCGGCATCCGCATGCATGTAGAGTAGCGATTGATGCCAAACCTGCTCCACGTCTTCATCAGGGAGAGAGATGAAAATAGTCCTGGCAATATATTTCTTGTTTTCCATGCTATTCATTTTGCTACACCCGCTTGCTTTAAAAAATTGCGTGCGTCTTTCACACGATGTCTTAAGGCGGATTCGGCGACAAGAACCATGTTTTGATTCTCAAGGGAAAATAGGCAGGGCGTCTTAATTTCCGCCATGCATTGCGGCCGGTTGCCAGCTCCTCGGCATTCAGGACCTTTTCCCCATACACTTCATTTTGGAACAGATCAATAATCACAGCTATTTCATCCTTCAGAACAGGAAAGACTTCAATTAAACGGTGTCCATACTCCAGCGGCGTTTCAACGCGTCCGCCGGATATACCGCTGTGACGCCCCCATGTCAGGAGGGAAGCATATAATTCCATGCCGCTGACGTGGCCTTTATCAGGCGGACAATCTTCTTCCGGCAAATCCCTATGATGTTTTTCAAGGCAAGTATCCAGGCGAGAACGGAACGGCGTCTTATTTTTTCTTTCGCCGCGGGAGTCGTTTTTGTCAGAAGGTACTTCCAGAGAAGCCATGCCCCGAAACAAACACCGGCAATCAGCAGGAGGGCGATGAATCCGCCCGACGCCCATTTCAGTATTTCCTCTATTATTCCAGGATTTTTTCCCGATTCAGCGAGGGAACTGAGATCCGGTTCGTGGGCGCCGAATGATCCTGTTTCCTCCTGTCCTGCATGCTGTCTTGGACCGAATAGAAAACGGATAACCGTTATGAAAACCGGAACCAGAGGCGCCGCGCCTTTTTTTAATACAACGGAGAGGTGTTCCGCGCCGGTTGTCAGGTGGGAGTAGAACAATAAGGAGATACATATGCATAGGAGAAGAATCACGACGGTAAAACTCAGGATGACCCCCATTTTCTGAAACCCCGGCACATAGTCTTTCTCAACGGCATTCCCGTTTCGAATCCGCCCGATAGTTAGAAGGCCGAATATGAAAAAGGGTATAAAGAGCCATGGCGCCTTCAGTTGCGAAATGATAATCCCCCCTTTTACTGCCATCATGGTCTTGATGATCAACAGGACAAAAAACGCGCTGATCCCCAGATCGAATCGGTTGTAAACCATCTCCTTGCTAAGGGAATGAAGGGCCAGTGAAGAGCCTCGTTTCCAGACAATATACATCAAGAGCAAAAGGAGTATCAAAAAGAGCCACTGAAGGGCATCTTTGGGCCCTTCCAACCACCGGAGCAGCCCGCTGAAATTCATGAAAAAGGAGGAGGGTTTGCCCTGCAGATATAAAACGATGAAAAAGCCGGCAACAAAAATAGGGAGACGGAAGAGCAGTATCTGAATCCGGCGCCAGCCTCCGTCTCGGTGAAACCATGACGATGCAAAGCCCAAGCCGAAAATGAAGGCGGTGCAGAAAAAAGAAAAATATTGGTGGAATATTGCAATGAACAGAAACGCAGCCCAGGCATAGAGCCAGCAGAGCTCCATGCCCGCTCCTGCGATAACTGTGAGGTTGTTTCTTTGTCTGTCCATGTTTCAGCTTGCGATGTAAATATCCTTGAGATAATAAATGCCATTTTGCGCGTCGGAACCATAACCCTGCGACATCTCGTCGGGAGGGTTCCTGCAAATGATCCGCACCGTCGGTATTTGTCTTTGCTGAAAATATGTTTTGCCTGCATGGCACTGATAGGCAAAATAGACACAGGTGGCATCTCCCGGCAGATTCCCTACCCTTTTTAATAGTTCCGTCATTCTTTCCGACGGTTTCATCTGGAGTTTGGCCAGCAGTTCAAACAAGTCAGGCAGGCGGCCCGAATTTTTCAGGACGGATGACATATGCGACTTCTCTCCCTGCCGATGGCAGTTGGTTAAAAATCCGGTGGCATAATGCTGAGATTCGAGGGCCGCCGCCAGTGACGCAATCCCTTCGATAGCCCGTTCAAATTCATCGTATGCACCATTTTCATAAAACTGATCCGCGTCAAGAAGAAGCATGACTTTATCCTGCTCGGCCGCTTCAAAGATTTTTTCCTGAAGCCGGTTATGACGCGCACTTGCCTTCCAGTGAATGTAGCGTGCGGGACTGGAATGAAGATAATCCCGGGTGCCGAGAATATAGGCGGGGTCCCGCACCGGGCTTGTTCCCCCGGGCTTGCCGAAGATGATCCTCTTTAACAAAGGAAAAGGCTTCATGGGAACGATCCGCGGATATACGATAACCGCAATGTGTTGATCTTCTTTCTCCATTCTCGGGAAAATGCCGAAAAGATCGCCGATCGTAAAAGAGGGTGACCCTATCTCGTAGATGCCGCGTTTCCGGGCAATGCATTCCCTGTGAAAGGTTGCGCCTTGATACCAGAGCAGCCCCCCTTCTCCATCTATGACGGCAACGCTGCCATCTGCCTGGAGAAAGGGTTCAATCGATAATCGGATTTTTATGAAAACAGGCAGGAGCTTGTTATTTTCTATTCTGATTTTCAATTGTACGGTTTCGCCCGGAAAAACTCTCTCCCTGTCAACCAGAAAGCGACACTGGATTTCGCGGATACTGAACAGGCTCCAGAGTTTGAGGCCTGCGTAGAGAACCAGGAGCAGAAGGCAAAAGAGAGCCAGGTCTTTCTGGTTGTATAACAGGGCCACAAACAGAAGTATCCCTGTAAAAATCAAGAATATGGGCGTGAAAAATATACTTGGTGTAACGTTGTCATTCATGTAAGAGCCAAAATTGCTACTCTCCATGGACCGGCACCGGTATGTTGTTCATGATTTTTTTTATAATCAGCTCCGTCGTTTCTCCCCTCAGGCGTTCTTGTTCCTTTAAAATCACCCTGTGAGCAAGGACGGGAAGGGCGAGATATTTGATATCATCGGGAAGGACATAATCGCGTCCCCGTATGGCGGACAATGCCTGTGCCGCACGCATCAGGCCCAGCGAACCCCTCGGGCTGGCGCCGAACTGCAGAGAGCTGTTGTTTCGGGTTGCCTGCACAATGTCGGCGATATACTTCTTTACCGGAAAAGACAGACGGATTTGTTTTCGCCTCTCTTGCAGTTCCGCAATCTGAGCAGGTTCCGCCACCTTGTCGAGACTGAGCAGGGGATCGCTCTTTTGAAACTGTTCCAGAATGGCTATCTCCTCGTCATTATCAGGATATCCGAGATTTATTTTCAGCAAAAAACGGTCTAATTGCGCCTCGGGCAAAGGGAATGTCCCTTCCAGCTCGATGGGGTTCTGAGTAGCCATAACAAAAAACGGGTGGGGGAGTTTCTGTGTCTCCCCGTCAATTGTAACCTGTCGTTCTTCCATGCTTTCCAAAAGGCTTGCCTGTGTCCTCGGAATGGTGCGATTGATTTCATCCGCCAGCAGAATATGGGTCATGACCGGTCCGGATTTGAAATCAAACTGTCCGGTCCGCTGGTTATACACGTTAAATCCGGTGATATCCGCGGGAAGCAGATCGGGCGTAAACTGCACCCGCTTAAAGGTTCCGCCGATGCTTTTGGCCAATGATTTTGCCAGCAAGGTCTTGCCCACACCCGGCACATCTTCTATCAACACATGACCGTCGCCCAAAAGGGCAATCAGAAGCAGCTCAATGGAAAGCTGTTTGCCCACAACGACTTTGGAAATATTTTCCATAATCCTTTTACACAGACTGAAATCCATATAATCTCCGTAACCGCGGGACCATCACCCTTCATACCTTTCAAGGGCCTCGATCCCTTTTTTCATAGGTTTAAAAGTGGCTGCCGCCAGAATGGCCATAACCGCCACAAAGGAGGCCACAATAAAAATCCACTGACCGGCAGAAATCCCCGTTCCTTTTTTATGTGCTATAAAGATCAGGTAAACGGGCCAGGCCTCGATAAGTATCACAACCCCTGTTAAAACGGAACTTGCAATCATATAGGACAGACCGCCGAAGCCCATGGATACCTGTGCGATGTTTTCATGTTTGAAGCTGGGATAGAGGGTGCCGAAGCCCATGGCCATGGAAACGATGCTGAAGGTCAAAACAAACATGGTAGCTGCGGACAAAACCATCATAAAAGAAGTAACCGTAAGATAATAGTTGGTAAGCACAACCAGCGCCTCCCCTAAAAGGAGCATGGGCAGAAGGAAAAGGAGGTATTTTCCCCACAGGTAACGCTTTAGAGGCAGGGGAGAGGTACGAATAATCCAGTAGGCCCTTCCCTCCGCGCTCACGGCGGTAAAAACAAAGCGGGCGCAGACAGCGGAAAGAACGAACCCCGCCAGCCCCATATTCAGGAAAGCGAGTTCGTTCCGTAGAAAATCCAGAGGGATGGGGCTTTCTTGAAGGGGAAGCACACTAAAATTGTACACATACACTATTACAAGAGCGCCAAGCAACAGAAGCTGTGTCCATTGGGTGTTGTCCCTAAAAAAAACTTTAATATCTTTAGAGATAATGGCCCCCAGGTCATTCCCGAAAGGCTTTGCGCAGGCGGCTGCCACGAATGCAAGAACCCTTTTTCCCCCGGCACGTCTTTTTCTGGCTTCTCGCGATTTTGAAAGACCCGAAAAATAGACCAGACTTGCCATCCAGGTATTCATTACCATTACGGCCGACGCGGTAGTCCAGGTGAGGAGCATTTCAAAAAGATGGCCCTGGCCTACAGACGGACGCAGGCGCCCCCAGATGGTTTCACCGATCCACCGCGTGGGCAGATACGGGGAATCAGGCGCCTTCAGAGCGCTCATATATTGTACAACGGAAAAAAAGGCTTCCGGATCCACCAGCCTCTCCGGTCTCAGGAATCTGAACAGAAAGTACAGGGAGATCACCATCACGATGGACAGCAACAGAATAATGTCTCTGGTGCGCTGGGCAGGGATAATGTGCACCAGGGCCATGGTCAGGAATATCCCCACCCCCGAAGCGATCATGGCCATGGCGGCAATCATGTGCAAAAAAGTGAAATAGTAGGAAATGCCGGGGGCGTACACGTAGCCGTAGGCAAAAAATACAGGCAGGGAAAAGATAAGAATCATCCAACTGCTGTTTATAAACGTCATGATGACCCGGGAGAGAAAGATTTCTTCAATGGAAACAGGCGTTGAAAGGCAGAGTTCCAGATCATCCGAGAGATAAAGGTTGGACAGGGCGGAAATCACACTGCTGAATATGAGCAGGGAAAAAATCGTCAGCAGCAGCATGGTCAGAAGGTGACGGGCCAACAGGTCCCCGATCATCTCTATGGATTGGAAATATTTCAACACACGGCAGGAGATCAGGAACATCCCGATCCAGAAGGCGATTCCCAGCAATCCCATGAGGATCGCCTTTTTTTTCCCGGAGCTTCCAGACCTGAGCAGACGGTTTTTAGTGCCGATCAACCCCGGACTGAGAAGAAGAAAGAGGGTTTTCATGGGCAATTTTTTTTCCCCGGGTCAAATTCAAAAAGAGGTCTTCCAGATTTCCGTCCACCCCTGCGCGCTCCCGTAATAAATCAGGCGTTCCGCAGGCGATAATCCGCCCTGCCTGAATAATCGCGATCTCTTCACAGACTTCTTCGGCCACATCGAGGGAATGGGTGGACATAAAAACCGTTGTTCCAGAAAGGGATTCTTCCCGGAAAATGTCTTTCACCAACCGCGCCCCCCGCGGGTCCAGACCAACCATGGGCTCATCCACGAGGAGGACTTTCGGCCGGTGAATAAGCGCCGAGCACATGACAAGACGCTGCTTCATGCCATGGGAGTAACTTTCGATGAGTTCGTCTCCCCAGTGGGTGAGATCAAACAGTTCCAGAAGTTCGTCAATCCTTTTTACCAGATCGGCATCCTTCTCCAACCCATAGAGACCCGCCACAAAAGCGATGAACTCCAACCCCGTCAATTTTTCGTACACATAGGGCCTGTCGGGAATAAAGCCGATCAGCCTTTTCACAGCCGACGGCTCCTTGGAAAGACGAAGACCCTGGATAATAATCTCTCCCTCGGAGGGCTTCAAGACACCGGCCATCATTTTTATGGTCGTTGTCTTTCCCGCGCCGTTCGGCCCTAAAAATCCGAATCGCGTCCCCTTCCCTATGGCGAGGTTCACGTGATCGACGGCATGGAGATTTCTGTATTTTTTCGTCAGGTTGATCAGCTTGATCATGATTCAGTGATATTCTTCGATTTCGAGGGTAAGCTTATTGATGAGTGAAAGAATCTGCGCCTGTTCCTGGAGGCCTCCGTGAAGCAGTCTGATATGGCTCACATCCGCCGGCATCTGGTTTAGCGTAGCATCCATCGATATCCACGACCCTAAAAAGGCCTCGGTCCATGCATGGTAGTAAAAGCGGTTTCCCATATAGACCAGCCCCACACATTGGCGTGCGGGAATTCCGGCGGCCCGCAGGAGCGCCACGAGCAGGACCGCATGTTCATTGCAATCGCCAACCTTTGTCCTGAGAACCTCAAGCGCGCTTGGGACACTGATCACCGGCTTTTTTTCCACGTTTTTGTAAACCCATTCCATGAGTTTTCCGGCCGCGGAAACCGGATTGCCGCTTTTTCCCGTAATTTCCCGCGCCAGATCCTTGATCTTGGGATCTTCACTCTGGATGGTCCATTCAGGCTGCAGAAAGGGCTTCATTTCCCCAGAATCATCGGGAAAAGGCAGGGTGTATGGGGACTTCCGAGGCAGTGTCTCTTTCCTAATTTCCAGGATGTCCCCGGTCAATTTCTGCCTTCCCCCGTCGAGACCGACCGGATCGAATTCAGAATCCTTGAGACCCCCGAGCTTCATTTTCAAAAAGGAAAGATTCGCTGCGTCGGGCAGCCTCTGTTTCACGGGAATCGAGGACATGCTGTAAAAATCATAGGTGTCATTTCCATCCAGATCCCGGGCCGCACGATCGGCGGTCGACCGAACCAGGGTCAACCCCATCATTCCCTGTTCCTTTAATACATTGCCGTCTTCATCCACCCAAAAGACCAGATCCTGCCCCCACATTTTGGTTTGGAGTCGCCATGCGTCGTACTTCCGGTCATTCAGCAGCACTTTTTCCCTGCCGGCAACCCGGATGGCAACCTTTTTCTGGGTCATGGTGGAAGGGTCGAACAGAAAAAAATCGAAATCCTCTCCATCTTTCAAGGCTTTTCTTTTGAATAGAAGCGAAAGTCCGGAGCCGATCACCGGCGGACCGGACAGCTTGATCTTCTTCGGGACGGTTTCCCCTTTGTTTCCCGCCTCTATGAGGATATGGTCATCTTCCACTTTTCCGGAAATGGTAAAATTCACAATACCGGAACTGATTCGCAGCTTGAAATTCTTCAAGATAAAATGGGAATCCACAACCGCGCGGGTGAAGGTGCGCATAACGCTTGGCTGCCCGAGGAGGTTGAGACGCATAACCATATCTTCCTGGATGAGATAATCTTTGTCAAGCGGCATGACCTGTGTCATGGAATAGCCGATTTTCTTCTCTTTCAGGTAGATCTCCATCCATTCGGTCTCGGTTTCATTCACTGTATACGCGTTGGAAGCAACAGCGCCGGCCTGCACGGCATCAGAAAAGTGGACCTTTTTGATCAGGTTCCCCATTAGGACAATCCACAGGAGAACCACAGCGCCCCCCAGGAGATGAAAAACCCGTCTTTTCGAAAATGCCATCAGAGATCTTGTCCTTTATCCCTATGCTCTTGAAAAAAACTTAAAAATTGATAATATACTACTTTACCTCTTTCATACAGTCAAAAAACATCTTTAAGGCTACGCTCGGATGACACAAAAGAATTTGCAATTTGAACAAGGTCCCATCAGGCCGCCCAGTGAAGCAAAGAGCCTTCTATTGCGGTTTACCAGAAACTGCCCCTGGAACCAGTGCAGGTTCTGCCCCGTCTACAAAAAAAGAAAGTTTTCCTTGAGGGCAGTGGACGAGATTAAGGCGGACATTCAGACGGCAAGAGACATTGCCGATGAAATCAAGGCTCTTTCGTGGAAGCTCGGGCACAACGGAGCCGTTGATGACCCGGTTGTAAGCGCCATTTTCGGGCAGTCGGGATACAGCGACAGCTTCCGAAGCGTTGCCGCGTGGATGTACTACAAAACCGGCGCATGTTTCCTGCAGGATGCCGACAATATGGTCATGAAAACGGATGACCTCGTTGAAACCTTGACATTTTTAAAAGATAAATTTCCGGAAATCACCCGTATCACGACATATTCCAGGTCCAGGACCGTCGTAAGAAAATCGGTGGAATCCCTGATCCGCATAAGGAAAGCGGGACTCAATCGGATACATATCGGTCTGGAAACGGCTTATGATCCTCTTCTCAAAATCATGAAAAAGGGGGTCTCATCAGCACAGCATGTTGAAGCGGGTCAGAAGGTCATAAAAGCGGGAATGGAACTCTCGGAATATGTCATGCCTGGATTAGGGGGTCGGGAAATGTGGCGGGAACACGCCACGGCAACGGCAAGCGCCCTCAATCAGATCAATCCCCATTTCATCCGGCTTAGAAGCCTTCGTATCCCCGCGCACATCCCGCTGTACCAGGATCTGAAGGAAGGCCGTTTCGTTATGCAGACGGACGACCAGATTGCCGATGAAATAGAGCTTTTTATCAAGACCCTGGACGGCATCACGAGCACCGTGACCAGCGATCATATTATGAACCTTCTTGAAGAAGTCTCAGGCAAGCTCCCCCAAGACAAAGAAAAGATGCTTGACGTAATCCGCCGCTATAAGGAACTCTCCGATTCAGACAGGATCATATACCGGATTGGAAGACGCGGAGGCGCTTACAGATCCACCCACGATCTGGCAACGGATCCGGAGACTTTTGCCAAACTCAAGAATCTCTATCAGGATATCAAGGCAAAGGAAGGCATGGAAGGGGTGGATCGGTTCATCACGGATATGGTGGACCGTTACATTTAAGGGTTTTCATTATGAGCTACTACCCTATTTTTGTTCAATTGCAGGGAGAAACAGCCCTCGTAGTGGGGGGCGGAAGCGTTGCACGGCGAAAAGTGGAAACCCTCCTGGAATACGGGGCATCCGTAAGGATTGTTTCCAGGGTGCTGTGCCCGAAACTTGAAAGATTGGTGGAGAAAGAGGAACTCCGTTTTCTGGGAGAGGAATTCCGGGAGACTTTCCTGGAAGGAATTTTTTTGGTGATTGCCGCGACGGACGACAAGGAACTGAACCACCGGATAAGTCGGGCAGCCCGGGCAAGAGGTCTTTTGATCAACGCGGTAGACCAGCCTGAAGACTGCAATTTTATCGTACCATCTATCGTAAACAGAGGAAACCTGCGGATCGCCATCTCCACATCGGGAAAAAGCCCGGCCACGGCCAAGAAGATCAGAAAGGAACTGGAGGGTCATTTTGGCATGGAATATGAGGTATTCCTGTCGCTCATGGGCCGTATCCGGGAGGCATTGCTTCCCATGGGGTTTTC
>JBBSAR010000049.1:0-15186 GCA_038252125.1 Desulfatiglandales bacterium | reverse complement strand
CCGGGAAATCTTGTAGCGCTCCGCTACATTTTCAGCGGTCAGTCCCATCCCGGTAAAGGCGCCCGGTCTCGTATCCACCAGTGCAGGGTTCGGGTACATCATGCTTCCCCCCATGGGGATCTGGCTCATACTTTCCACACCCGCCGAGACAACCACGTCGGCAAAACCGCACATGATTTTTTCCGCGCCGATGGCAATGGCCTGGAGCCCCGACGAACAGAATCTGTTTACAGTCATCCCGGGAACGCGGTCCGGCCAGCCCATGGACATGACCAGGACGCGACCAAGGTTCAGGCCCTGTACGGATTCGGGGAATGTACACCCCACAATCAAGTCGTCAATCAGGGACGGGTCCAGATCCCCGGCCCGCTTCATTAAATCGCCTAACACGGCACACCCCATGTGTTCCGGCCTCGTGTCTTTCAATATGCCGCGGGGCGCCTTTCCAACTGCCGTCCTGCAGGCTGCAACAATTACGGCTTCTTTCATAATATCTTCCTCCCTCCAGATGGATTCAGTGGGTTGAGAGATTGTTGCGTCGGGCCCCGGCTGTTATAAAACAGGCAACCGTGCGGCCTGAACGCGAAATATTCTTAATTCCTGAGCGGTTTCCCTTTGGTCAACATATGCTGGATTCTGGCCTGGGTTTTTGGGTTTCCGGCCAGACTCAGAAACGCCTCCCTTTCCAGATCAAGCAGGTATTGCTCACTGACCATGGTATCGGGAAGAACATTGCCTCCGCAGAGGATGTACCCTATCTTTTCGGATACGGTCACATCATGGTCGGTGATGTACTTCTGTTCATGCATGGTCCAAAGGGCCAGTTTGATCATGGCAAAGGTAGTCTCTCCGGGGACCCGGATGGCATCCCTTGGCCTTGGCGGGGTATACCCTTCCAGATTCATGGCCAAAACCGTATCCTTGGCTTCCTGGATATGATAATCGCGGTTCACGGTCATTTTGTCCGTCGGTTTCAGGAAACCCATTTTGACCGCTTCCGGACCTGAAGTGGACACCCTGGCCATGGCGATGGTTTCAAAAGCCCTGGCAACAAAAGGCATCATTTCTATTTGTTTCGGGTAAATGCCCCCTTTCTGGACCTCAAATATCCGGTCCGTATTCCTCAGGAACATTTCTTTTGTTCCTCCTCCCGCGGGCACAAGGCCAACGCCGGCTTCCACAAGCCCCATGTAGGTTTCAGCCGCGTACCTGACCCTGTCGGCCGCAAGACAGATTTCACATCCACCGCCCAGGGCCATCCCCGCGGGCGCCGCCACGACCGGTTTGTCCAGATATTTTAGCTTCATCAGGGCATTCTGCAATGCCTTGATTCCCCAGTCCAGGTCATCCCATTCCTCTTCCTGCGCGGTGAAAAGAACGAGCGGAAGATTGGCCCCTGCTGAAAAGTTGGTCCCATGGTTGGCGATAACCAAACCGTCGAAATCCCTGTTCACGATTTCCCCTGCCTGTGCCATCATGCTGATGATATCGTCGCCCAAGGCATTCATCTTGGTATGGAATTCCAGGCAGGCCACGCCATCGCCAATATCGATGAGGGTGGCGCCCGTATTTTCCGTCACCACTTTTTTCTGGTCCTTGAGGGAAGGCAACAGGATAATTCCCGGCTTTAAAGGAACTTCTTTGTACTCCTCTGAGGCGGGATCATAATAGAAGAGAACCCCTGCCTCCTTTTTGTAAAAAGACTCTTTCCCGGCCGCCAGCATCTCCTCCACCCAGGCGGGGATTTCATAGCCGGCTTCTTTCATTTTCCCCACGGATTTTCCAAGGCCTATGGCATCCCAGGCCTCGAACGGCCCCATCTTTCTGGCAAAGCCCCATTTCATGGCATTGTCTATGTTTACGATATCGTCGGCAATCTCGGGAATTCGGTTGGCGGAGTAAATCAGGCTCTCGGAAAGGGTTCGAAAGGTGAACTGGCCGGCAAGGTCTTTTGCATAGAACAGGGTCTTTATTTTGCCCCCGACGCCGGAGGCGTTGTTGGCCGCTTCCAGTGAGGGAAATTTCACTTTTTCCTGGGGCGTATGTTCGAGGGTATTGTAATCGATGGAAAGGATCACCCGTTTTCCGTCAGCACCCTTGCTCTTTTTGTAAAAGCCCTGCCCCGTTTTCTCGCCTAGATACTTCTTCTCCAACATTTTAGAGATGAAATCAGGGGCTTTGAATATGTCGCGTTTTTCGTCATCCTTCGCTCCTTCGTAGACGTTGTCAGCCACGTGAAGAAGCGTATCCAGCCCGACAAGATCAGCCGTCCTGAAGGAAGCACTCTTTGGGTTGCCCACAACAGGACCGGTCAGTTTGTCCACGGCTTCCACCGAAAGCCCCAGATCCACCATGGCCTTGATGACGGCGAACATACTGAACGTTCCGATACGGTTCGCCACAAAATTAGGGGTGTCCTTGGCATAAACAATGCCTTTTCCCACGACCCTTTCACAAAGCTGAGCCAGGGTCTCCACCACTTGGGGCAACGTGTCGGGACCTGGTACAATCTCAAGGAGCTTCATATATCTGGGAGGATTAAAAAAGTGGGTAATGGCAAAATATTTCCTGAAATCCTCCGACCGCCCCTCGCACATATCCTTTGCCGGGATTCCTGATGTGTTGGATGTAATAATAGTCCCCGGCGTTAAGACGGATTCAATCTTTTCGAAGACCCGCTGTTTGATGTCGAGCCTTTCCACCACAACCTCAACGATCCAGTCAACCTCTTTAAGCCTTTCCAGGTCATCCTCCAGGTTGCCGATGCTGATCAGCTTGGCGTTTTCAGGAATATAAAAAGATGCGGGTTTCGATTTCAGAGCGACATTGAGCCCGTTGAGGCCGAATTTATTCCTGAATGGTTTACTTTCCCCTGTAAGGCCCTTCTTCTTGTCATCGTCGCTCAGCTCGGGCGGGACAATATCGAGCAGAATGGTCTCGATCCCCACGTTGGCCAATTGGGCGGCGATGGTGGCTCCCATCACACCAGCTCCGATGACGCCGGCCCTTTTTATTTTTCGGTCCATAGACACCTCCTTGAAAAAATCGTGTTAGGTTCACCGTTACTTGCTCTGGATGACGAAATAAATTATGAATGAATTATCATTCATTTTTGACATTAGTATGGCCACTATGGGATGTCAAGCATTTTTTGTCCGTGGTTTCAAGAAAATGGATAACGACTTTATCCTATTAAAATTGTGGAATAAGATGGTTTCTACAAGGCATATTCTGCATCTATGGGGAAGGATCGGAAGATTTTTTTCTTGTGCTTTTCGGCGCGATTCTGCATGGAGAGAGATATGGAATCGATGATTATTTCAAAACGAATAGTTGACTGGTACGCCCGGCGCCGGAGGGATCTACCCTGGCGCCGGACTCGGGATCCCTATGCCATCTGGGTTTCGGAAATCATGCTCCAGCAGACCCGAGTGGATACGGTGATTCCTTATTATATGAGGTTCATGGAAAAGTTTCCAACGGTTCAGAAACTTGCTGGCGCCTCGCTCGAGGAGGTCTTAAAGGCCTGGGAGAACCTGGGATATTATTCAAGGGCCCGACATCTCCATCGCGCGTCTCAAAAAGTAGTGGAAGAGTTCAGGGGAATCGTGCCGGAAAACCGGATCGAACTCCTCAGCCTTCCCGGGATCGGGACCTATACGGCCGCCGCCATCCTCAGTGTTGCCTTTGAGAAAAACATTGCCGCCGTAGACGCCAATGTGGTTCGGGTACTCTGTCGAATCTTCGCCTTTCAAAATCCCCCACAAGAGGCCCGGACCAAAAAGCAGATTTTGCATATGGCGGAAAAATTGGTTCCCGAAGGAAACTCGTCTTCCTATAATCAGGGGCTCATGGACCTGGGGGCCACCCTGTGTACACCTCGGAACCCTTCCTGTGGAAAGTGTCCCCTGAATGATCTGTGCGAGGCCTTTAGCAGGGGCCTGCAGGAACAGTTGCCCGTGTCCGTGAAAGGTCCACCCATCCCACATAAGGAGATGACTGCCGGCATCATTACCGACAAATCAGGCAGGGTCCTCATTGTACGGAGACCGGAAGAGGGTCTCCTCGGAGGATTATGGAAATTCCCCGGCGGGGAAAAGGGCAGAGATGAAACCCTGGAACAGGCCCTTCAAAAAAGAATTCGGGAGGAGACGGGATTCCAGGTTGGGGTCCAACAGGAAGTCACGTCGGTCCGCCACGCCTATACCCATTTCCGCATAACCCTTCATGCATTTCGCTGCAGTTTGGATTTGTCGCAGGTACAAGGGGCAAGGAACCCTTATTTGCAGTGGTCGCCATTTTCGCGATTAAAAGACTACCCTATTTCAAAAGCCGACAGGATGATTATTGAAGCGCTCGGATGAATTGTTTCAGGTTCCGCCGCAACGTTCAAGAAAGGAATGAACACTTTCTTCCTGTCTGATACCGAGCCTGGTCAGGGCGAAGTCGTAGCGGACGGGATCTTCGGGCGCAAACCTTCGGAAAGAAAGGGTTATTTCCATGGCGGTTTTCATGTTTGCCTGTTTTCCTCGGGTGAGATCAAGAAGGAGAGCAATCCGGTGCATGTGGGTGTCCAGCGGGATGATCAATTTCGAAGGGCTCACACCCGACCATCCTCCCGGATCGACCGCATCCGCGCGAACCATCCATCGCAGAAAAAGATTCAGCCTCTTGCAAGCACTGCCCCTTGCAGGCATGGGCAGAAGACTGTTTCGCGAGCCCGTCATGTGCGATCTGATTTCGTCGGTCAAAGAGGTGATTGCCGGAAGAACCGTCTCCCCGGATGGATCATAAGCCGACAAAAAGCAGGAATATAGTGATCCGTGTTTTTCCAGGACCTTTTTTATGGCAATCAACACCTGGGCAAGGTCGGCGCCTGAAGTAAATCTGTGCCTAAAATTCCGGAAAAGATGTGAAATATCCTCTGGGGAAGAGGTTTTCAGAAAGACAAAAGGAGATTCTCCCATTTCTTGCAGAACGAAAGAAACACTTTTCAGGATCTGGGCTACGCGCCCGTAGGCCAGCGAGGACGCGACAAAGCCTGCAATCTCGCGATCCTCGCCGTGCCGATAGAGATAGAGGAATTCAAGGGGATCGGGATGGACCCAGCTCCGGGAATGATATCGGGAGTAAAGCCGGTCCAGCTGTTGCTTTAAGAATAGGGCCATCTTTTTTTCGTGGGAATTTAACGGGCCATGGACCCGCCATCCACCGTAACCACTTCGCCGGTAACATAATCCGAAAGGCCTGATGCCAGGTACAGAACCGTTCCGACCACATCTTCCGTTTTGGCGATTTTCCCAAAAGGAATGGTGCTCTCAATCTGTTTTAAAAGGGTTTCATTGCTCCAGAAAAGCCGGCTGAATTTTGTCATGACCACACCGGGCGCCACCGCATTCACATTGATCTGATCGCGGGCCAGTTCAACTGCCAGGACTTTTGTGAGCATTTCCAAACCGGCTTTGGCGATGCAATAAACCCCCATCCCCATGGCGGCCCTTTTTGCAGCAGTTGAGCTGATGTTGATGATCTTTCCCGCTCCGGCCTTTTTCATGAGCGGCGCCGCCCGGCTTGAAACCAGATAGGCTCCTTTGAGATTGCTGTCCATAATCTTGTCCCAAAGGCCTTCATCAACGCCGATAACAGAAGGCGTAAGGATATTCATGCCCACATTGTTCACGAGGACATCCAGATGCCCAAATCGTTCCTCCACCGCTTCAAAAAGGGCCTTTACCTGGCCGGACTCTCCGATGTTTGCGGCTATGCCGGTAAGATCCATTCCCGCTTTCCGGAAATTTTCAACGGTGGCATCCAGACTTTCCTGCTTTCTTCCGCAGACAATAACTTCAGCGCCGTTGGCAACCATGGCCTTGGCAATGGCCATTCCCAGACCCCGGCTGCCGCCTGTGATCAGTGCTTTTTTCCCCGTCATATCCAAATTGATTTCGCCCATGACACCCTCCCAAATGGTTTTTACGGCAATACGCCAAAACCCCCGCGCTCCAATACCCCCGCACTCCGTTTCACCCGCCCGGGATATCCGCGGCAGGTGACGACCGTCATGTAGGACGGTCAAAGCGGTACTTTTCGAGGACCGCATTTTCCAGATCCACGTGCAACATGGTGTTCCGAAAGATCTCTTTACGGTTGAGAATAATCTTTAAGACCTCCATGGCCTGAAGGGTCCCAATAAAGGCAGGGGTCAAGGCCGGAACACCAAAAATGGATTCCGCACTCTTGGTTTTATCCCTTCGGGCATCCTCCTCGCCATATAGCGCCTGTACCCCCGGATCACCGGGATAGATGGTCATCAGCTGGCCTTCGAAACCTGCCAAAGCGCCATGGACCAGCGGGATGCCCAGATTTCGCGCCGCTCTTTCGATAACAAACCGGTCTTTGACATTGTCAAGGGCATCTACAATGAGATGGGCGCCGGCAAATAGTTCTTCCGCGTTGGAGGCATCCACTCTCTGTGGTCGTGAATAGATGTTCACCCCCGGATTGATACCGCCTATGACGGCTACAGCGGCCTCCGATTTGAATGTCCCAAGCCTGTCCATACTGCAAAGCGCCTGGCGGTTCAGGTTGGTCTCGTCGAAGTGGTCATAATCGATCACGGTCAGATTTCCGACCCCCACTCTGGCCAACAGGAGGATAACCTGCCCCCCCAGACCTCCGGCGCCCACTACCGCAACGTGGGCGCGAGCAAGCCGGAGCTGCTCTTTCAGGGAAATGGCCTCCCGATTTCTAAGGTAACGGTAGGGACAGATTCCAATCGTCATCGCTTGAACATATACCTCGCTTATGCGCACTCCTTCTTCACGGGCGATCCGCAGTGACTGGTCGTCTTTTAAGATCTTCACCCGACGTCCCGCCGGATCATCAATTGTCAAAGCGCCTAAAAGAATTTTGTCATGCATGTCTTTAAATTTCTCCAGGACTCGTTTTCTTCGATTTTGTCCATGATTCCGAGGTGGGGAAAAATTATTCCTTTTTCAAAACGGTTCGGACATCGGTCTTTTCTTGACAAAATCCATGGAAATGGTAAAAACCCTCTATCTGTTTTAATAAGAACAGTGTTTTTTGCATTCTCAGTCTTTTTACCCGAATCAAAACCCTAAATTCAAGGAGTTATTTTATGAAAATACTCGTCAGTGATCCTCTGTCGGATGTGGGAGTAAAAATTTTCAAGGACACTCCGGGCATTGACGTTGATGTCAATACCGGGCTTACGCCTGAAGAACTTACAAAAATTATAGGTCCCTACGACGGACTGGTTATCCGTAGCGCAACGAACGTTACCTTCCAAATACTGGAAGCCGCGGACAATCTCAAGGTTATAGGACGAGCAGGCATCGGATTGGATAATGTGGATATTCCCGAAGCAAGCAAGCGCGGGATCGTGGTGATGAATACCCCCGAAGGGAATACCATTACAACGGCGGAACATACCATAGCCATGATAATGGCACTCTCAAGGAATATCCCCCAGGCAACATCCTCTCTGAAAGAAGGTCGGTGGGAGAAAAAGAAACTGAAAGGCCAGGAGGTTTACAACAAGACACTCGGGCTCATAGGCGTCGGACACATCGGGCGCATCGTTGCGGATCGCGCCAAGGGTCTCAAAATGAAGGTCATCGTATATGACCCGTATATAAAGCCGGAGGCTATTGAGAAACTGGATCTGGAGCCTGTTTCTTTTGATACCCTGCTGGAAAGGGCCGATTATATAACCATTCATACCCCCAAAACAGACGAGACCACGAACATCATAAATGCAGAAATCATTTCGAAAATGAAAAAGGGCGCGATGTTGATCAATTGTGCTCGTGGTGGCATTGTTGATGAAGAGGCCGCCTATGACGCCCTCAAATCCGGCCATCTCGGAGGGGCTGCCTTTGACGTTTTCATTAAGGAACCGCCGGGAGAAAGTCCCCTCATGACCCTTCCCAACTTCATATGCACTCCACATCTTGGCGCTTCTACCAGGGAAGCCCAGGATAACGTAGCAAGGGATGTGGCCGAGCAGATCACAGCGTACCTGCTCCATGGGACCGTGAAGAATGCCACTAATGTCCCGAGTATCAGTTCGGAGCTAATGACCGTTTTAAGGCCTTACGTGACCTTGTTGGAGAGAATGGGCTCCATGCAGACGCAGCTTGCCGACAGTGCCGTCATAGAAGCCCATATTCAATATTCCGGAACGGTCACCCAGTACGACACGGCTCCGTTGACCACCTCCATGCTCAAAGGTTTATTGACCCCAATCCTTAAATATGATGTCAATTTCGTCAACGCACCGTATATCGCTTCAGACAGGGGAATCAAGGTTGTGGAGTCCCGGAGCAATACCTCGGATAATTTTGCCAGTCTTGTAAAACTCACGGTAAAGACCCTGGAAGGTCAAAATGTTATTTCCGGGACCATTTTTGGAAAGAGCCTGCAGCGAATTCTGCGCATTAACAACTTCTATCTCGAGGCCATTCCGGAGGGGCATAACCTCCTCATTCAAAATCTGAACACCCCGGGGGTTATCGGGAAACTCGCTTCAATCCTTGGAGAGCACAAGATCAATATCAGCCGAATGCAAGTCGGAGAAGAGAAAGAGAAGAAAGAAAATGTCATCTTTTTAACTACCAGTGACCTGGTATCCGATGATGTTGTGAAAGAACTTTGCAAACTTGATTACGTCATATCCGCGCGAAAGATTGAACTTTAGGAGTCAAAAATGAGTGAAGAAGAAAAGGGATTCATTGTAAAAGACAGACGCTCTTTTGGAGAAAACGGCACATTGAAATCCGAACAAACGGAGAAACCGGAAAAGAGCTCGGAAAAGCCACAAGATGTCGAGAAGAAACCGAAAGGGCCGCCGGCGCAAAAGCGAGAGGAATTCCCTCCCCTGCCGGAAGTCAATTTTTCTTCTCTGATCCTGAGTCTGAGTTCATCCGTTCTTTTTCACCTGGGTGAAATCCCGGATCCTCAGACCGGAGAGAAAACCAAGGATCTTCCCGTGGCCAAACACGGCATAGACACCATTGCCATGCTGAAGGAAAAAACCAAAGGGAACCTTTCCAAGGAGGAGGGATTATTCGTTGAAAATGTCCTGACCGACCTCAGATGGCGATTTGTAAAAGCTCGGTGATCTTCATGCCCTTGAAGCCTGGAAGCAGTCTCCCATCTTACATATTCCACACGCCCGCCAAACTCAATCTGCGCCTCAAGATAACGGGCCTCAGGGAGAATGGATACCATGAACTTGTTTCCGTCATGGCCCCTGTAGGTCTCTACGATCGCATTGAACTGAAACCGGACAAGGAAAATGCCACAAGGGTGATTTGCAGCGGATTTCCTGTACCCGACGACGAAAGCAATCTTGTTTTCAAGGCCATAAAGGCTTTTTCTTCCCGCACAGGCATGGATCAGGGGTTCCTGATACATCTTACCAAGACCATCCCCGTTGCGGCGGGCCTGGGAGGAGGAAGCAGTGACGCAGCCAGTGTCCTGATGGCCCTCAATGAAATGTATTCGCGGCCCGTTTCAGAGGAGAAAATGGCCCGATTGGCTCTTGAGCTTGGGGCGGACGTTCCTTTCTTTCTTCATGGCAGTCCTTGTCTTGCCAGAGGCGTTGGAGAGATTTTGGAGCCCATCCGAGAGTGGCCCCATCTGTGGTATGTAATTGTGATGCCGCCGATCGCCGTATCCACCGCCTGGGCCTATGCCGAATTTGACAAGTATTTATTAAATAAAACGAAGAAAGACGTTCGGGAATTAGAGTTGACAATGGATCAACATAACTGTATAATGCCGGATTTCAGGGGGGAGACGTCACAACTGGTGCGACTGCTGGAAAACGATCTGGAAAGAGTTACCATTCCAGCTTTCCCGGTCATTGACACCATCAAGACTCTTCTCCTTCAAGCGGGAGCCGATGGGACTCTTATGTCCGGCAGTGGACCGAGTGTCTTCGGTGTTTTTCAGGCAAAGGGCAGGTGTTTTCAGGCAAAGGAGTTTCTACAGACAAAAAACGTAGGGAAAGTTTTTGCCGTAGAAGGATTATTGGGGTGTCGTCAAGCGGTAAGACACGGGCCTTTGGAGCCCGCATTCGGAGGTTCGAATCCTCCCACCCCAGCCAATGAGAGGGCGCATTGAAACAGGATATTAAATTTTTTGGGGGAAGCTCCAATCCGGAACTCACTCTTGAGGTCTGTGACTATTTAGGCATTAGACCGGGCAAAATTGTGGTAAGGTCATTCAGTGACGGAGAAACCCTGGTTGAGATAGGCGAGAATATTCGAGGCCGGGATGTATTTGTTCTGCAATCCACCTGCACGCCTGTAAACGATAATCTCATGCAGCTTTTGATCATGATGGATGCCATGCGCAGGGCCTCAGCCGAGAGAATCACCGCGGTAATCCCCTACTATGGATACAGCCGTCAGGACCGGAAGGTGAAGCCAAGAGTTCCCATCAGCGCCAAACTGGTTTCCGACCTGATTACAGTGGCAGGGGCGAACAGGGTGGTGTCCATGGATCTTCATGCAGGACAGATTCAGGGGTATTTCAATATCCCGGTGGACAATATATTTGCCGCTCCGGTACTGCTGAAATATATGCAGAAGATTCTTCATAACGATCTTGTTATTGTGTCTCCCGATGCGGGCGGCGTTGAAAGAGCGAGAGCCTTCGCCAAACGCATGTCGGCTTCCCTGGCTATTATCGACAAAAGGCGCGAGGCCGCGAATGTGGCTGAGGCCATGAATATCATCGGGGAAGTTGAAAACAAAACAGCGATTATTCTTGATGACATGGTGGATACCGCGGGTACTTTGACAGAGGCGGCACGCGCCCTCAAAGAAAGAGGCGCCATAAAAGTCCACGCATGCTGCACGCATGCAGTTCTGTCGGGCCCGGCCGTCGACAGAATCGAAAACTCTCCCATTGATTCTCTCGTGGTTACCAATACAATCCCCCTGCGAGAAAATGCCAGAAACTGCGGCAAAATAATTTCCCTTTCAATCGCTGAACTTCTTGGCGAAACCATAAAGCGCATTCACAGCTCGGATTCTGTGAGCACGCTCTTTGTTTAAATAACCGAAACACCTTTATCTTAAAGGTGTTTTTTACTTTGTGAAAAATTTTATTTGGAGGTTACTGATGCAACAAACCACCCTTGCTGCGCGCGTGCGAAAAGAAACGGGAAAGGGAGCAGCCAGACAACTGAGAAGGAATAAACAGATCCCCGCCGTATTTTATGGTCCCTCGACGGAATCCACCATGCTGGCTATAAATTTATCCGAATTCGATCGTATTTTGAAGTCGGGTGGAACAGAAAACACCATTATTGATCTTGAGATGGCCATGGATGAGGGAACGGTCACCAAGAAGGCCATTTTGAAAGACCACACGGTTGATCCAGTGAAGGGGACCTTGCTCCATGCCGATTTTTATGAAATTTCCATGGATAAGAAGATCACTATCAACATCCCTGTCCACCTTATGAACACCCCCAAAGGGGTGACGGACGGCGGAATTCTTCAACACATCAGGAGGCAGCTGAGCGTGACCTGCCTTCCGGACAAAATAATCGCCTCCCTGGAACTGGATGTTTCCGGAATGGATATTGGAGACTCCCTCCACATAAGAGACATCAATCTCCCGGAAGGGGTAGCCTGTGACGAGGATGAACATTTGACCGTTGTGATCGTTGCCGCGCCGGCCTTAGCGAAGGGAGCGGAAGAAGAAGAAAAAGAAGAGGAAGAAGCTGTTTCCGATGAAGGAAAGAGCTCCGAAGAAGCAAAGGATTAACCATTTCGTGGAAGTGGAAGGAGGTGACTGTCGCGGCAGGATTTTGTACTTGGTAGTTGGACTCGGAAATCCAGGTTCACAGTACAGAGACACAAGACATAACGCTGGTTTCATGGTCATTGAATCATGGGGCGGAAAAATGAAAGCGGATCTCGCCGGCTCTGGGTTGCCATCAAGAAGCATCGAGGCCAAGGTAAACGGAAAAAGCGTCCTGCTTCTGTGTCCTACCGACTATATGAATCGCAGCGGAGAATCTGTAGAGGTTTGTGTTGAGCATTATGGCCTGGAAATGGAAAGGATTTTGGTAGTTCACGATGACCTGGACCTGCCTGTGGGCAGAGTCAAAGTCGTCAGAGGTGGCGGACCTGGAGGACACAAGGGAATTGAATCCATTATCCGCCATCTGCACAGTAAAGATTTTGCTCGAATCAAATTAGGCATTGGACGTCCGCGATACGGAGAAGCCGTGGAGGAATTTGTCCTTTCTCCCTTTTATTCGGATGAAAGAGAGGTTGTTCAAAATGTGATTCGGGCATCGGTCAATGCGTGTGAAATGTTTGTTTTGGAGGGGGTTGAAGAGGCAATGAATCAATTCAATTGCCTAAGCTTAGATAAATAAGGAGGAATGAAACTAATGATTGGATTAACAAAACTGGCGCCCTTTATCGGGATTTTAAGTCTCATTATAGCCTGGTTGATCTACGGTTATGTGAAGAAACAGCCTAATGGAACTCCTTTAATGCAAGAGCTTGAGGAGGCTATCCACACAGGCGCCATGGCTTTTTTGAAGAAAGAATATTCCGTACTCATCATCTTTATTGCCATCGTCTTTATCATTTTGGGTTGGGGGATCGCATGGAAGACGGCAATCTGCTTTGTCACCGGCGCTCTTTGTTCCATGGCGGCCGGATTTTCCGGTATGACGGCGGCTACCAGGGGAAATTCCAGGACTGCCGAGGCCGCCAATAAGTTCGGCCAGGCCAAAGCCCTGAACGTGTCCTACTTCTCCGGTTCCGTCATGGGACTGGCGGTTGCGGGTCTGGGACTCCTGGGCCTGGGGTTCTGGTTCTGGATCTACGGTGGAAACCCTGAAACCGCCCAGTACATTAACGGTTTTGCCATGGGCGCAAGTTCAATCGCTCTGTTTGCCCGTGTGGGCGGCGGCGTGTACACCAAGGCGGCGGATGTGGGCGCCGACCTGGTAGGAAAGGTCGAGGCGGGCATTCCCGAGGACGACCCGAGAAACCCCGGTGTTATTGCCGATAACGTTGGCGACAACGTGGGAGATATCGCCGGCATGGGCGCCGATATCTTTGAGTCATTCGTGGGATCCGTCATCGCCACGATTGCCATCGCCGCTACCTTGGCCATCAATACTCCGGAAACCCTTGGTGCGTTTGTTAAGGCGTTCCCGGTTCTCCAAGGCCTTGACGCAACGGCCATCAAATTGAAATATATGGCCATGCCGATTCTCGTAATAATGATAGGTCTGCTGAGTTCTTTTGTGGGCGTTTTTTCCATCAAGATCTTCCAGAAGGGTAGTCCTGCAGGCGCTCTCCGATATACGACCTTCGTGGCCGCGATCATTTTTGTGATCCTGACCATCGCCGTGACCAAAGGTCTTGGCATGCCCATGGGTGCTTTCTGGGCGATCTTTTCCGGACTCCTTTGCGGCATCGCCATCGGGCTTCTGGCCGAATATTACACTTCCGGTCCCCCGGTGAAACGGATTGCCGGGCAGAGCGAGACCGGCGCCGCAACGGTGATCATTGCGGGCTTGGCCGTGGGCATGCAGTCCACGTGGCTTCCGATCCTCGGCATCTGTGTGGCGACCTTTGTCGGCTATCACTCAGCCGGAATCTACGGAATCGGCCTTTCCGCGGTGGGTATGCTCGCCACGGTCGGCGCTACCATGACGGTGGATGCCTACGGACCTATTGCCGATAACGCAGGCGGCATTTCAGAGATGGCGGGTCTTGGACCGGAAACCAGAAAGATTACGGACAGCCTGGATGCCCTTGGCAATACGACCGCTGCCATCGGAAAAGGGTTTGCCATCGGCTCCGCGGCCTTGACGGCCCTGGCGCTTTTCGTGGCCTTTACCCAGGCCGCAGGTCTGAAACAGGTTCTTATAGATAATCCTATGGTGGTTATCGGCCTTTTTATCGGTGGGATGGTCCCCATGACCTGTGCTGCTATGACCATGACGTCCGTGGGCAAGGCGGCCTTTGCCATTGTTGAAGAAATCAGGCGGCAGTTCCGGGAAATCCCGGGTCTGCTGGAAGGAAAAGAAGGCGTCAAACCTGACTCGGCGACCTGCGTGGCGATTGCCACTACCGCCGCCCTCAAGGAAATGGTCCTGCCTGGACTGGTAGCCGTGCTGACTCCGGTAGTTGTAGGATTCCTTCTTGGCGCGGAAACACTGGGCGGAATGCTTCTCGGCGCCACCGTAGTGGGCGCCTTTATGGCTCTGTTTATGTCCAACGGCGGGGGGGCCTGGGACAATGCCAAGAAATATATCGAAGAAGGGCATTTTGGTGGAAAGGGTTCCAACAACCACAAGGCTGCAGTGGTCGGGGATACCGTAGGCGATCCGTTCAAAGACACCTCCGGTCCCGCCATGAACATCCTGATCAAGTTGATGTCCGTGGTTTCCCTGGTTATTGCGCCGATTTTGCCTCACGTAGGCTATATAGTGAATTGGTAAGGCTTGGTTTGAATGAACTTTTATAAACCGTGACGAGATGGCGAAGGCCCGTGATCCGCGAAGGAGTTTCTCAACGGAACCATGGGTCTGAGCCGTCCGTTCATTTCCTGTCTGGGCACCTGATATTTTGAACGGATTCCGCAAAGTGGAACCGGATCTCACAACGGAGGAGAGATTCCACTGTAAGCGGGGCCATTGTTGATTCCCATGGTTTCAGATGGGACGCCGCGTAATAGCCTATGGATTGGAGGTATAGATGTTCCAGGTGGGAGCTTTGGCAGTTTATCCTGCACATGGAGTCGGTATTATTGAGAGAATTGAATGCCGGGATATTTCCGGTTGCAGGCAGGAATTTTATGTCATGCGAATTCTCGACAATAACATGATCATAATGATACCTACCAGCAACGTTGATAATGTGGGCTTGCGAGATATTATAGAGGAGGCTGAGATCCCCAGGCTTTACTCCATTTTGCAGGATCGGGATGTGACCCTCGATAATCAGACATGGAATCGCCGATATCGGGAATACATGGATAAAATCAAGACCGGTTCCGTATTCGAGGTTGCTGAAGTTTATCGCGATCTATTGATCCTTTCAGTGGAAAAGGAACTTTCTTTTGGTGAAAAGAAGATGTTGGAAACGGCGAGGACCCTGCTGGTAAAAGAGATTT
>JBBSAR010000048.1:0-15238 GCA_038252125.1 Desulfatiglandales bacterium | reverse complement strand
GTGATGAAATATCGAGATCTGTCCATTCAAAGTCTGGGCTTTTTCCCTACACCCATTATGGAACTCAATCGACTGTCCGCCTATCTCGGCGGCCCCCGAATCCTGATGAAGCGGGATGATCAAACCGGCCTCGCCTTTGGAGGAAACAAAACCCGAAAGCTTGAATTCCTGGCCGCGGAGGCACTGGAACAGGGATGCGATCTCCTGATTACGGGCGGTGCGGAGCAATCAAACCATTGCCGTCAGACGGCGGCCGCAGCTGCGGCCTGCGGCCTTTCATGCCATCTGGTCCTGGGCGGCGAGGCCCCTTCCGCCTTGAACGGCAACCTGCTTCTGGACAGACTCCTGGGTGCTGAGCTCCATTGGACAGGGGAGCTACGCAAGGGGGAGAAGATCCCCGAGATCGCCGAGACGCTTCGACGTGCCGGACGCAAACCCTACATCGTCCCCTATGGAGGGTCCAACAGCACGGGCGCCGCCGGTTATGCAAGGGCCGTGGAGGAGGTCAGCGTGCAGTTGGAGGAAATGGGGGAGCATATTTCTCATGTGGTGTTCGCCTCAAGTTCAGGCGGGACGCAGGCGGGCCTGGCCGTTGGAAAGGCCCTTTGCAAGCAAACCTTCGACCTTGTGGGCATTCGGATTGACAAAGGCGAAGCAGGTGAACTTCCCTATGATCAACACCTTGCCAGCCTTGCGGGGGAGACGGCGCGAAGACTTGGAATGGATCGGGATTTTTCCGCTTCCGAATTCATTGTCCGTGAGGATTTTAATGGGGCGGGGTACGGCGTTGTAGGTGATGGGGAACGCCGCGCCATCAAACTTGCCGCTGGACAGGAGGGGGTGCTGCTTGATCCCGTATATACAGGACGTGCCATGGCGGGGCTGATTTGGATGATCGAACAGGGGGAATTCAAGAAGGAAGATGTTGTACTATTCTGGCATACAGGCGGCGCTCCGGCCCTGTTCTCCTACGCGGCTGAGCTTATCTGACTCCTTTTCTGAAAGAAGATCCAGATAATCCACACAAACGTGATCAGAAGCATTCCCGCGGCAAAGATATCTCCAATCCGGGTATACAGGGTCTTTTTCGCGGGCGGGATAGGAAGGCTCCGCATGAGCACGGCTTCCGTGAAAAGGCTGCTTGATTCCTCAATCCTCCCGTCCGATCCTATGATCGCGCTAATCCCCGTATTTGCCGCCCGCAACATGGGCCTTCTATTTTCCACACAGCGAAAGACCGTCATGCTCAGGTGCTGAAAAGGAGCACTGGTCATGCCATACCAGGCATCGTTGGTCAGGTTCACAAGGAGATCGGCCCCGTTCGCGGTCAGCTCTCTCGCCAGTTCAGGGAAAATGCCCTCATAACAAATAAGGATTCCAATGGAAACGCCGTCGCTTTTCACGGGCAAAGGGCCGGCGCCCGAGGTGAAATCGCCAACTGACTGGACCAGGCGGTGTATGAAGGGGAGGTATTTCTTAAGGGGAACATATTCTCCGAACGGGACCAGGTGGATCTTGTCGTAAGAGCGCACTTCCATGGATCCGGGCTCGATCAGGTAAGCCCGGTTGAAAAATTCAACATGGTCGTTGGTACGCTTGAAGGCGGGGCTTCCGAATATGAGGGTGGCGCCGGATTTTTTCGACAGGTCAAAAATCAAGGGAACAAAGTCGCGGTTGTTCTGAAAAAAGAAAGGGAGAGCTGTCTCGGGCCAGGCAATTATTTGCGGTTTGAAAGGAAATGTGGATTGGGTAAGCCTTTCGTATGTCAGCACCGTTTGCGCCTGAAACTGGGGGTCCCATTTCAGAGACTGGTCGATGTTCCCCTGGATGACAGCGACATCGAGTCTTCTGGTTTCGTTGCTTTTAAGAGAAATGTTCGACAGCCTGTAGTACCCATAGGAGAGGGTTCCCACCATCAGGATTGCCGCAAGAGGGATTTCCCATCTCAGGACCCGTCCCACAGGCCGGGGTGAGCTGAACAGGGCGCGATAGAGAACGGCATTTACGATAACGATAAGAAAAGACAGGCCGTAAACACCGAAAAGGTCGGCGATCTGGATAACGGGCAGGTGTTGGAACTGGCTGTATCCCAGCAGGCACCAGGGGAAACCGGTCAGTAAATGGGCTTTGGCATATTCCAGACCGACCCAGAAACAGGCTGTAAAAGGAACAAAAAAACGGGAATCCTTGAGAAACGAGGTCAAACAGGAAAAAAGCCCGGTGAACAAAGAGAGATAAAAGGATAACAGGACCAGTGCCAGCAAACTTATGAAGAATCCCAGATTTCCGTAGTGGTCAAGGACAACAATGATCCAGTAGATGAGGGTCAGGAAGTGCGCCATCCCTGCCATGACCCCCAACTTGAAAGCGGAAAAGCCGGAGCGGTTTTCAATGCCCTTCAGGAGGGGAATCAAAGCGATCCAGGCCGTGAAAGAAAGGTAACCGGGGGGGAATGCCGCCGTAAGCAGAAAGCCCGATAATACCGCCAGCAGACAGGAGCGAAGAGTCAGGCCTTCACGCTTTTCAGTAATGGGCATAATATCCAGTCATACGTGGCCGGAATCAGGGATTGCGGGCTCTGTTGTTGCCGGGGCCACCGGAGTTATGTGTCGTGAGAAAAGGATCTTGTCGATCTTCCTTTGATCCCCTTCCTGGATGGTGAACTCCATCCCGTCAAAGGTGATCTTTTCGTCCACTTCGGGGATTCTGCCCAATAGGTGGATGATAAACCCGCCGACGGATTCGAAATCGCCCTCCGGAAGTTTTATTTCGAGGGCCTCTTCCAGTTTTTCAACCTCCAATCGGGCATCAACAAGAAACGACCCGTCATCAAGGGGGATGAGCCGATCCGTTTCGTTGTCGTGCTCGTCCATGATTTCCCCGACAATCTCTTCCAGGATATCTTCTACGGTGATAATCCCTGCCGTACCCCCGTACTCATCGGTAACGACGGCAAGATGCTCTCTATTTCTCTGCAGATCCTTGAGAAGGTCGCTGACCTTCCTTGTTCCCGGCACAAAAAAAGGAGTTCGAAGGATTTCCGGGGGAAGCTTTGAATCGCCATCTTCGCCCAGGAACCGCAGGAGGTCCTTTGAGTGAAGAATCCCGATAATTTGGTCGATGTTGTCCTTATGGATCGGTATCCTGGTATGTCCGCATTCGGTAACCAGATCTATGACCTGGCGGAGTGTGGAGTCCAAAGAGGCGGAAGAGATTTCAATTCGCGGGACCATGATGGAATGGGCGTCCATTTCCTTTAGATCGAGCACCCCGTAAACCATATGGGATTCGTCGTCTGAAATGAGGCCTTTGGCCTGCCCTTCATCCATGAGGTCGTGGATCTCTTCATTAAGGTCGTTGCTGTCGTCTATGTGGGACTTCTTCTTGAACAGAGATTTTAGAAAGGTCCAAAAATCTCTTTCAGGGTCATCTTCCAAAATGTATTTTCTTCTCCTTTACTTTCAGGTTCCGGTTGGAAGGCGGGGCAAACCGTGCTTTCTGACGGCTAACGTGCGCCGCTTTTAAAAGGCCATGCCCAAAATAATCCTGATTATTGATTTTTCAATAGATTTTAGATTTTTAGGGGTCATGGATTTGAACAGTCTTCAACGGGATCTCCACAATCCTGACATTGCAGGTTCATCCATCTGCCTTGCAGGGATGGACCTTCCATCCCGAAGGGGTTGCTTACCATCGCCTGAACCCAGTTGATAAAGGGAATTCCCGCCGAGTTTTCCGTGTAGAATTCCGGCGCCATCAGGATCGTGTGGATCTCCCCTGCGGCAATATAGTATCTGTAGTTGGGGGCCTGGGCGGCCGTGTAATGAACGAAATCAAGCATCTGCGTGTGCCAGTCGCACCAGAGGGGATCGGTCAGGTCCCACAAAGCAGGATTTTCGCTGTTGAGTTGTACGTTGTAGAACCAGGCCTGGTTGGAATCCCAGGCGGTGGTGTACTGGGCGACTTTGCTTTCCGGATAGTAGGCCGCGATCAGGGCGTACATCTCCGCCTGGTTAAGTGTTTCAGGGTTGGACTGGGCATCCATCCCGGGGATCCAGGAAGGAAACTGCACATTCCAATTAGCCATCCCCGTGGTCTGGAAGTCCTCGGCGACGACTCCGTTACCCGCATCGCCCAACACGTATACCCGGGATTGAGGAAAAGCCTCTTTTACATAGGGAAACCCCAAAATGGCGCCATAACTTCCCGCGCTGCTTCCGGCCACGAAAATTTTGTCGGGCGACGCAAAATGGTCCACGGCCCACTTTAGGGCCACCTGAAAATTTACAAAACCCCGGTGCCTTATGGTCTGGGGAAGCCCGCCATACCGGTTCCATGTGTCGGGATAGACCGCATCTTTGGCGCCCCAGTGTATGTCCCCCGTGCAATAGGGGATATAAACGAAATTCCAGGTTCTAAAAGGATTGACCGGCTTGGCGCCGTCGAATATCCCCATTCCCCTGGGAAAGGAAAAGAGAATGGAAGGAGGAACCTCTTCGTAGTACGTGTGTTCATAGAGGCAATTCACCGAATCCCAGCAGGCGCCTCCTCCTTGGAAATAGATGACCAGGTTGTTGGAACGGCCCTTTCTGGTGAAAAACGTGAATTTGCTATTATAGGTGATTCCTTCACCGGTCTCCGCATCGATGGTAGGGGGGCAGGCCGCGCAGGATGGGGTAAGGCCATTGTAGGTGAATTCCGGGTACGCCTGAGCGGGGTCTATTTCGGTCCACGGACCAGGAATGAACGAGAGGTCCTGTCCCGGTGGAGTAGTCTCAGAAAAGGAATAGGAGATCGATAAAAACAAAGACAAAATGGCCACGGACACCATGAGGGTTCGGAGGGATTTTTTCATTGTTGTCTCCTTTTGAAAGACTCTTTCCGGCCAGGCCCGATTTAACGCGATTTTTAAGAATCAAAGTTTAGAGAGTGAATGTTCACGTGTCAAGACAAATTGGAATAGTGCGTCGATTCTCGTTGCGGCTGATTTCCCGTCAGTCTGCAATTGTATGCGGACAGTCACCCGGCCATGGGTCTCGCTTCGGCGGGATTTGAAGCCGACCCGGATATGGCGGGCCGAATGGGTTGCCTCATCAGCATGGCTGAAATCATGGTTGATGACAAAGAGGTCCTTTTGATAGTATACCTTTAATACCCGTGACTGGTAGGCAGTATTCATTCGTGCAATTGGAGTATTCAGCACAGCTTCCATCTGTCATTATCTCCCCATGGCAAGTGTAACTAACAGGAATATTTTAAATTCGATAGGAATTGGCTCAAGAGATATCTGGTCTATCGCGGATTGGCATGGAATATCCCCTCCCCCTTTATGGGAGAGGGTTGGGGTGGAGGCGTCTTCTGTCACGCCCATCAGAGATGAACCTGTCTGACTCTTCGCTGATTAATGTGAAAAATTACGTTTCGGAATTGAGGTGCCAGGTTTCCCAACTTTGCTTCTATTATAAATGTAGATCTTTATGATCTTAAGAATCGGAGGTTGAAACATATGCGGTATCCTATTTTGGCTCTTTTTTTTCTATTCACCCTCATTTCTTTTTCAGGATGCGCCTGGGCTGCAAACGTCGTTCACCTGTCGGAGGAAGACAAAGACGGGGACGTAATCCTGCAGGTGGGGGATTCGCTTGAAATCGTCTTGGCGGGTAATCCAACCACCGGATACCTGTGGGAGTTGGCCCCCTGGGATAGAAATGTTCTGGAGCAGGTCGGTGAAGTTGCCTATAAGCCGACGTCCGACGCAATGGGTTCCGGCGGCCGTTTTACGTTTTGTTTCAAGGCGATAGGTGAGGGAAAGGCCGATCTCAGCTGGTCTTATGCGAGACCTTTCGAAAAAAAGGCGGCTCCCATAAAATCTTTTCAGGCTCATGCGGTTGTTATAGATTAGAGCGGTCGCGTCCGGTGCAGGGTTGGCGCGCCTTGCTTACCCCTTCAATAATTCAGTTGCAATGGCGATATCATAGGCCTTTACGGGATCGAAGGCGTTTTTCTTTTCATACATGGCCTGGGCCTGTTTAATGGCTTCGTATGGTACCCAACCGTGCTCTTCCCACAACTTGGAATCGTCGGAGTTCCATAACCTGAAACAGATTTCCTCCTCTTGTTTGACCACATACATCCGAACCTTCTTGTTTTGCGGAAAAGGATGGTAATATTGACCTCTATCATCTTTCATCTGTTTTTCTCCTCCTGATTTTTTCTCGCCGGCGAATTCTTTCCGACTTCTATGGGATTGTCAAGGACGTTGTAAGGTGATTGGATTCAGGTGCCCGTTCCTCGGGTTTTCCTTTCTTGACAGGGGTAGTTGTGTAAATTATGATGTTCCCGAACGTTGCTCGTGACGGAATAACCAAAGGTTTTCAGTATATTCGACCTTTTATCGGACTCATAGTCCAACTTTTATTTATTAAAATAGTGGTGAAAAAATATGATTGGTAAAGTGATTAAGGGTATTTTCGGCAGCAGAAATGAACGGGAACTCAAAAGAATGAACCCGCTGGTGGAGCGGATCAACACCCTGGAACCCGATTTTAAGGGACTTTCAGACGAAGAGCTTGCGGCCAAGACCGATGAGTTTAAGGAGCGTCTTGCCGGCGGCGAGACCCTGGATGATCTTCTCCCGGAGGCATTCGCGGCGGTGCGGGAGACTTCCGTTAGAAAACTGGGCATGCGGCATTTTGATGTGCAGCTTATCGGAGGGATCGTCCTTCACAATGGAAAAATTGCTGAAATGAAGACCGGCGAGGGAAAGACTCTTGCCGCGACGCTCCCTCTCTATTTGAATGCCTTGACGGGTCGTGGGGTTCACCTGGTCACGGTCAACGACTACCTGGCGCAGAGAGACGCCGACTGGATGAGTGCCATCTACAACGCCCTGGGCCTCAGTGTGGGGGTCATTGTCCATGGGATGAATGACTCGGAGAGAAAAAAGGCCTACGAGTGCGACATTACCTACGGCACGAACAATGAGTTCGGATTTGATTACCTGCGCGACAATATGAAGTTCGACCCCCGGGAATGCGTCCAGAGGGACCATTATTACGCCATCGTGGACGAAGTGGACAGCATTCTGATTGATGAATCCAGGACTCCCCTCATCATAAGCGGGCCTGTGGAGCAGAGTGAAAATAAGATCTACGATGAGGTGAAGCCCCTCGTCATTCGGTTGAGGGGGAAGCAGGAGACCATCATCAATGCTCTGTTGAAAGAGGCCCGAAAGGGGCTGGATGGCGAAAAGGTAGAAGAAAAGACGATTGAGACGCTTCTGCAGATCAAGAGGGGCGATCCCAAGAATTCCGCATTTTTGGATATTGTAGCAAAAAATCAGGCATTGAAGAAACAGATTGACAGGACGGAGAGCATGCTGCGTTCCCAGAAGGTCCTGGGAGATCTGGATCAGGAGCTGTTCTGCACCATTGATGAAAGGGGGCACACCGTCGAATTGACGGAAATAGGCATTGATCTTCTCTCCACCGGAGGTAT
This sequence comes from Desulfatiglandales bacterium, assembly GCA_038252125.1. GTDB lineage: Bacteria > Desulfobacterota > DSM-4660 > Desulfatiglandales > Desulfatiglandaceae > DUZB01. The sequence continues at coordinate 7,741 of JBBSAR010000048.1, read as the reverse complement.
GGGGCACTTCACGCTTATTGATTTTGATGACGCAAGCCATGTGATCCGCGAAAATGATCAGTTGTCCGACGAGGGAAAAGATGAAAAACTTCGGGAGCTTGAAGGTGATTATATCCGGACGTCCGACCTGATTCACGCCACCCAGCAGCTCATCAAGGCCTACTGGCTCTTCGAAAAAGATGTTCATTATGTGATCAAGGACAACCAGATCGTTATCGTGGATGAGTTTACCGGCAGAATGATGGCCGGCAGACGATGGAGCGATGGTCTCCACCAGGCCGTGGAAGCGAAAGAGGGGGTGAAGGTTGCGGGGGAAAATCAGACGCTTGCTACCATTACCTTCCAGAATTTTTTCAGAATGTATGAAAAACTGGCTGGCATGACCGGTACGGCCGACACGGAAGCCGCGGAATTCCAGAATATCTACAAGCTGGAAGTGATGGTGATTCCCACCAACCAACCCATGATCCGAAAAGACTTCTCGGACATGATCTACAAGACGGAAAGAGAGAAATTCATCGCGGTTGTGGAGGAGATAAAGGACCTCTACGAAAAGGGACAGCCGGTGCTTGTGGGAACCATTTCCATCGAAAAATCGGAGATGTTGAGTGAGATGCTCAAGCGTGCGGGCGTGCCGCATTCGGTGTTGAATGCCAAACACCACCAGAGAGAGGCCGAAATCATCGCTAAAGCCGGTCAATCCAAGACAGTGACCATTTCCACGAACATGGCTGGAAGGGGCACGGATATCGTTCTCGGAGAAGGGGTTCGGGAAGCGGGGGGCTTGCATATCCTCGGCACGGAAAGGCATGAAAGCCGACGAGTGGACAATCAGCTCAGGGGCCGGGCCGGGCGACAGGGTGATCCGGGGTCTTCCCGTTTTTATCTCTCCCTTGAGGATGATCTTCTCCGGATCTTCGGGTCCGATAGGATATCGTCCATTATGGAGCGTTTCGGGATGGAGGAAGGGGAGCCGATCGAACACAAGCTCATCTCCCGGGGGATTGAAAACGCCCAGAAGAAGGTGGAAGCGCACAACTTCGACATGCGAAAGAATCTCCTGGAATATGATGATGTGATGAACAAACACAGGGAGATCGTCTACTCCCTGCGAAAGGACATCCTGTTCGCGCGAGGCGTGGGGGAGATTGTCAGGGAGATGATCGATGATAAAATTGACGGCATCGCGAGCCTTTTGCTCAATCCTAAAGACGATCCCGAAGACTGGAACCTGGATGAACTGAGAGAAAATCTCTTCAGGCATTTTGGTTTCAGGGTGAAGGTGGACCCCAAAGACATGGGGGAGGATGCTTTTTCCCAGTTGAAGGTGGAGAGCCTGGTGGATCTGATCAAAGAACAGGTGCAGGGGACCTACGAGGAAAAAGAAAAGCTTTTCGGAAAAGAAGAGCTGGAGCAAGTAGAGCGATACATCCTGCTCCAGATCATAGACGACAAATGGGTCGCGCACTTGCAGGCCATGGACCATATGAAAGAGGGGATCGGTCTGAGGGGATACGGCCAGTTGGATCCGCTCAAGGAGTATCAGAAGGAGGGTTTCGCCCTGTTTGCGGAGTTTCTGGAGCAGATTAGAGAGGAGGCCCTGGGGCATATTTTCCGTTTGAGAATAGTGCGGCACGAGCCCGAAGAAAGGATGCGGCCGAAAAAGAAGAACCTGAACCTTTCTCACGGAGATGACAGCGTAGGCCCCGTGACCGTGCGGCGAAAGGAAAAAAAGGTGGGAAGAAACGCTCCGTGTCCATGCGGAAGCGGAAAAAAATACAAGAAATGCTGCGGGATGAATCAATAATATGGAAACAGAAGATTTCAGAGTAAACGGATTTGTTTTATCCGCGACAGTGGCGGGGTTCAAGAAAGGCGGCGGGCCGGATATGGCTCTGATCGTTGCGGAAAAGGAGTGTGCCGCGGCAGGCGTATTTACCACCAACAAGGTAAAGGCGGCGCCCGTTCTCCTTTCCAAGAAGCATGTACGCAATGGGAAAGCAAGGGCGATTGTTGTAAACGCCGGCAACGCAAATGCGTGCACGGGGGAAGGGGGGCTGCAGGATGCAAACCGTACGATTGAACTCGTCGCCAAAGGTTTGCGCATAGAGCCGGAGCAGGTCCTTGTGGCTTCCACTGGGGTGATCGGACAGAGGCTGAACATGTCCCTGATGGAACCGGCCGTCGAAGCGCTGGTGAAGGGGCTTTCCCCTGATGGCCTGCCGCGGGCCGCAAAGGCGATAATGACCACGGATTCCTTTCCAAAGATCAGCCGCTTTGAAGGCAGGGCGGGGGGGACTCCCTACCGGATCGTGGGATTCGCCAAAGGGGCGGGAATGATTATGCCCAATATGGCCACCATGCTCTGTTTTCTCCTGAGCGATGTCCGCATCCCCGCGGGCGACATGGAAGGGATATTGCGGACCTGTGCGGAGGCCACGTTTAACAGGATTACCGTGGATGGGGATACCAGCACGAACGACACGGCCCTGATGATGGCCAGCGGCTTCGCGGAAAATGATCCCCTTACGGAAGAGGATCGGGCCGTCTTTGCCGAGGGTTTGAAATCGGTCCTGTGGGATCTTTCCCGAATGATCGTGAGCGATGGAGAAGGGGCTACCAAACTGGTGAGCGTAGAGGTGAAAAATGCATTTTCTCTCGCGGATGCCGGCGCGGCTGCCAGGACGGTGGCCAATTCCAGCCTGGTGAAAACGGCTATTTACGGGCAGGACCCCAATTGGGGAAGGATCCTCGCGGCCCTGGGACGCGCCGATATCGAGATGAAGGAAGAGAAGGTGAGCATCTGGATAGACGATGTTCAGATTGTATCGGGTGGCCTTGGCCTGGGAACGGAACAAGAAGGCAAGGCCAAGGAGATCATGAAAGGGAAAGAATTTAAGCTTGTGATCGATCTTGGCCAGGGGGGCTTTGATGATCGGATACTCACCTGCGATCTCACCCACGAATATGTTTCCATCAACGCCGATTACAGGAGTTAGGGATCTCGCGCAGAGACGCAAAGACGCAGAGATAAGGAAAGGACATTTGCGTGTCTCATGGCCAACGGCTAACCGCTAACAGCCTCTTTTGAGTAAACGCGTAAAGGATGGAGAGACGATATGTTTGCAGTCATCATGTGTGGTGGGTCGGGGACGAGGTTCTGGCCCGCAAGCAGAAAAGCAAGGCCGAAACAGTTCCTAAACATCACGGGCAAAGAGCCGATGATTGTGGAAACCTGTGATCGTTTGCGGCCCCTGATTCGTGATGAAGAGATGGTCCTGATTCTGGGAAAGCAGCATCGTGCGGAGGCGGAACAGCTTTTTGAAGGGCGCGGGGTGTCTATCCTTGCGGAACCGCTGGGCAGGAATACCGCCCCGTGCATCGGACTGGGGGCCATCTACGCGAAATACAGAGACTGCACCGGGCCGGTGGCCTTTCTGCCGGCGGATCATTTTATCGGAGATCCGGAAGCCTTTTTGAAAAGCCTTCAGATTGCCGGGGATGTTGCGAAAGACGGAGGAATCGCCACCATTGGAATCGTCCCCAACCGGCCGGAAACCGGGTACGGGTATATCAAAAGGGGAGACGCGCGGGGAAACAACGAAGAGCCAACGGTTTTCAGCGTTTCGCGATTTGTTGAAAAGCCCGATCTGGAGACGGCCGTGGCATATCTGGCAAGCGGAGCGTATTACTGGAATGGCGGGATTTTCGTGGCAAACCCCGAGACCATTTTACGAGAGACCAAAAGGCTGCTTCCGGAGCTTTACGATGGCCTGCTGAAACTGGAAAAGGCCCTGGGGACTGATGCATTCGAGTCCGCCTTTCAAAAAGTTTATGAGAATCTGGCCTCGGTCTCTTTTGACTACGGGATCATGGAAAATACTCGCGAACCGGTCTATGTGATTCCTTCCCAGTGCGGCTGGAGCGACGTAGGATCGTGGGAATCTCTCTATGAATTGAGGTCGTCCGAAAAGGACGGCGAAGGAAACCTGGGCGATGGGGAAACGCTGTTTATTGATTGCGAGGGGACGTTCGCTTCCGGAAGGGGAGGGCGCACGGTGGCCTGTCTGGGGCTCAAGGACTGCCTTGTGGTGGACACGGAAGACAGTCTCCTGGTGGCCGATCTGAAATATTCCCAGGATATCCGCAAGGTAGTTGACCGGTTGAAAAAATCCGGAAGGGATGATCTTCTCTGAGTCAGAACGCGACGTCCTTCAGCATGATCTGTACCTCTCCAATGATCGGGGGCACGCTGTTACGAGAAATTTCTGAAGAGTCGAAGTGTATCTTCTTTTAATGCTTTTGATACGGTGGACAGTTTTTCCTCGGGAACCATGGCGAATTGCCCGGCGGCCCGTACGAATAAGTTTCCGTCCCTGTTTCGAATCTGCCCCGAAACTTCAACTTTTGGGTACTGCGCCGGTTTGCCGAGTTTTCCGCTTACGATGAGAGGCGTATCGATGGGGACCGGTCTAATATATTTGATCTCCATTTTTCTGGTGACCAAAAAAGATCTCTTGAAATACATGCCCGTCCACGACATGATTTCATCAAGCAGCGTTGAGACGATGCCCCCATGAACCATATTTTCCCAGCCTTCGTACTGTTTCGAAAGGGTGATTTCGGAACAGACGGCATCTCCATGGCGGTAAAATTGCATATTCAATCCTATGGGATTGGTGGTGCCGCAGGCGAAACACCCATACCCCCGCAGCTTTTCTATGGGTACTATTTCTTGCTCGGTTGTCATGTCTTTTTTCCTCCGGTATCCGCCAGCACGGTGAACCAGGTCATTTGGTGGTCCCATTCTCCGAGCAGCTCAAATCCCTGTTCTTTTAATGTTGCTTTAATATCGCGGTACTGGGTCCGCATCAGGCCGGAAAACAGGATTCTCTGCTTTCTGCCGCATTCAGCCCCTTTCAGGATGATCTTTTCAAGAACTTCATAGTGAATATTGGCGATGATCAGATTGAAAGGCTCCCAGGAGATGCTCTCCGCCCGGCCTTCCAGGACGTGAATGCTGCTTTCCAGATCGTTGAGTTTCACATTTTTTTCCGTGGTTTTTACACACAGAGGATTCAAATCGACGGCGAGCGTTTCCCTTGCCCCGAGACGCGCCGCCGCCAGGGCCAAAATCCCCGTCCCCGTGCCCAGGTCAAGGACTTTTTCCATGGTGCCTGTCTTGAAAACACGGGACAGAGCTTCCAGACAATGCCGGGTTGTGGGGTGCAGGCAATTCCCGAAAACCACCCCCGGATCCAGAATGATTTTCATTCCGTCGCTATCAGCCGGTTCCTTCCACCAGGGTGGAAGGATGAGAAACGGCTCGATTCTCAGGGGACCGGCATCCCCGCCCTGCCAGTCCTCATAGGAAAAATAAAATTCATCTTCAACGGCAAGGCCGGGGCGTGTATTTATTGCCTGATTTACGAGTTCCCTGGATGGTTCGGAGAAAAAGAGAAAGGAGCTTCCGTCCTCCACCCAGTTTCCCATATAAGAACTCCCGAACCCTGCTTCATCGTCTCTTTCAAACACCCCGTTGAGGAAATATACATGGAGGTTCTGATAAGGCGATTTGCTCATCCGTTTACAGAAGCCTTTCAAAAAAATCGTTGCCCTTATCGTCGATCAGAATGAAAGCGGGAAAATCCTTGACCGTGATTTCAAACACGGCCTCCATTCCAAGCTCAGGATATTCAAGCACTTTTACGGTGGTTATACATTCCTTTCCCAGCCGGGCGGCGGGCCCTCCGATAGAGCCGAGATAAAATCCCCCGTATTTCTTGCAGGCTTCCGTGACCTGCCGCGAACGATTGCCCTTGGCCAGCATGACCATGGAACCGCCTTCCGCCTGGAACAGGGGCACATAGGGGTCCATGCGGGCGGCTGTTGTGGGTCCGAATGAACCGGATGCATATCCCTTGGGGGTCTTTGCCGGTCCGGCATAGTAGATGATGTGATCCTTGATGTATTGGGGCAACCCTTCCCCATGATCCAGCCGTTCCTTGATTTTTGCGTGGGCGATATCCCGACCGACAATGATCTTCCCGGTCAGAAGCAGGGGAGTTGAAACCGGATACTTTGTCAGATCGGCTCGAATATCGTCCATGGGCCGGTTCAGGTCAATGGAAACGGCATCCGCAAAAAGGTTTTTCACCTCGGGCAGATATCTGGATGGATCGGTCTCCAACTGTTCGAGGAAGATGCCGTCGCGGTTGATTTTTCCCTTGATGTTGCGGTCTGCGCTGCAGCTTACGCCCACACCCACCGGACAGGATGCGCCGTGTCGGGGCAGACGGACAATACGGACATCGAGGCAGAAATATCTTCCGCCGAACTGGGCGCCGATACCCAGGTCCCTTGACATTTCAAGGACCTGCTGTTCGAGCTCAAGGTCTCGAAACGCCCTGCCGCCTGCATTGCCCGTAGTGGGGAGGGTATCCAGATAGCCTGTCGATGCCAGTTTTACAGTCTTCAAATTCAGCTCGGCCGACGTTCCTCCGATCACAAACGCCAGGTGGTAGGGAGGGCACGCCGCTGTTCCAAGCGTTTTCATCTTTTGCTTTATGAAGGTCTTCAGAGAATCGGGATTCAGTAAGGCTTTGGTCTCCTGGTAGAGATAGGTTTTGTTGGCGGAACCGCCTCCCTTTGCCACGAAAAGGAATCGATACTCCGCGCCCGGAACGGCGTAAAAATCGATCTGCGCCGGCAGATTGCAACCTGTGTTTTTTTCCTCAAACATGCTCAAAGGAGCATTCTGGGAATAGCGCAGATTGTTCTGTGTGTAGGCATTAAACACCCCTCTGGAGAGGGCTTCCCCTTCATCGAAATCGGCCCATACCTGCTGCCCCTTTTTCCCCATGATGATGGCGGTGCCCGTATCCTGGCACAAGGGAAATTCCATCTCCGCCGAGATAACCGCGTTTTTGATCATCTCCATGGCCACAAGCTGGTCGTTTTTGGACGCCTCTCGATCCTTCAAAATGGCGGCAACTTGAGAAAGATGTTTCGGGCGCAACAGATGGGAGACATCCCTGAAGGCCTCCTGTGCCATGGTCGTGAGGGCTTCAGGTTCTATTTTCAGGATTTCTTTGCCTTTAAAGGACGAAACAGAAATATAATTCCTGCTCAGAAGCCGGTATTCGGTGGTATCTTTTCCAAGGGGAAACATCTCCTGATACTGAAATTCCGTCATTTCAACCTCCTTGATGGGTTATCCGATTCGCGGCTTTTTTGTAAACAAGATTCTTGTCTTTTTTCCCAACGGCTACAACCATGACAATAATTTCTTTTTCAATTATTTCATAGAACAAACGGTAACCGCTGGCTTTCAGTTTAATTTTGTAGTGATTTTCAAATCCATAGAGCCGACTGGCGGGAACATGAGGATTTTGCAAACGTTCTTTGAGCTTCTTCTTCATTGATGGTCAAAATCCCTTCCACGGCGTACCGATCTCCCCCTAAGTGTTTGATGGAGGAACTTTGAAAGGTCATTTCGGGATATTTCTTTGCGTCAAAAAAGTCGTTTGACAAGAGGTGCTCGTCCCGTTTGGGATTGTCGGTGTTGATTTTTATAAAGTAGTATAATGCGTTGGCGGCATGACGTCAAAAAATCATTGGAGAAAAACATCGTCGGTGGATTACGTGCACTTCCATAACCCTGCCTGTGACGGATTATACAGGCGAAAGCGTTTGACAACAGGGTTCCGCATAAATACATTGAAGAGCATTATAGATTGCG
>JBBSAR010000047.1:0-15437 GCA_038252125.1 Desulfatiglandales bacterium | reverse complement strand
CCAGGTCTTTTTTGCTGCCGCATCTTGGATAAACCTCCACCGACCGTGGAGAGGTCCTTTTAGGCTGGTGAAACGAGGCTATTATCATTCAGCCATGTTTCCGTGCCAGCCCAAAAGGGCCGGTGCTGCCATAGGAATCAGATGCGGAAGCAAAAAAGACCTCGTGACGGAATGGCTTCCTGAGTCTGCATTTAGCTATCAGGGAATTTGAATAGGATATGTTTTTTTTATGAAGGATTGTTGTGTTGCAGGCAAAACTAAAGAAAATGTTTCTCGTAGGGTTTATTGTTCTGGCATCTTCCATATCCATCTTGGCATGGTTATGGTATGGTGAAAGCGGATTTGTTCATCTCTATCAAACAAAAGTGGAACGTGAGGCCTCTTTGGAGAGAATTCGGGTCCTTTCGGAGGAAAACCAGGCACTTCTTGAGGAGATTCATCGCTTACGAACAGATATGAGCTATGTGGAGTCTCTTGCCCGCGAGAGGCTGAATCTGGTCAAGGAAAATGAGGTGATCTATCGTTTCGGGGCGAATGACGCATCCAAAAAGAGTACGGAGAAGAAAGGGAAAGGAGAGTGAAAGATGGATGGTTCGAGAGATATACTTGAAAAGATCTTGCAGAATGAACCTTCTCGGGAGACTCTGTTTATTGCCCTTGAAAAACTCAAGAAAGAAGGTCGCTGGAAGGAAATAATCAGGACCTGCGTCAGGCTTTCAAAAATATTCTCTGATGACGTTCGGGTAAAGGTTGTTTTGGCCGAAGCCTATGGAAAGGTGGGGTTTCAGGGTCTGGCGGAGAAGGAGCTTGCGGAGTCCGCGGCCCTTCTGGAAAACCTGGCGCCAGTGCACAAAAAGCTTGCCGTGATGTACGAGAGTCAGGCGAGGCATGAAGAGGCCGTCTGCAATATCCGGAGATATCTGGCCTATTTTCCGGACGACCCCGCGGCATTGGCGTTGCTGGAAAAAATCATGAGCTCTATCCGCGTGTCTCCCGTCGGAGATAAGGCAGGTGCTTTTTTCGATGATCTGGCTACTCCCACCATCGCCGAAATCTATTTTGATCAGGGACAATTAGAGGCAGCAGTCAGCGTTTATGAGAAAGTGCTATCCAAGAATCCCCGGGATGAAAAAACCCTTGTTCGGTTGAAGGAATTGAAGTCGCTGGTCGAATCTGAGGAAAACCATGTCTTTCAAGAAGAAAAGGCGGTTCAGAGCAAGGAAAGAATGATCGAGATTTTAGAAAGATGGCTGCCAAGAGTCAAGGAGATAGCGCATGCAGGGGCACGCTGAAAATTTTGGATGCATCGCAACAGGCATAGGAAGCGTCCCTTTTTTGGATATAGAGGCTTCCTGTCGTGAAATCATCGAATCCCTGCCCCATATCCCTTTCTGGCCTCAGTTTGTAAAACGCAGTTTTCTGGAAGACATGAATATTCAGTATAGTGAAGGACTTCCTCTGTTGACTGTAAACGAAAAGAAAAGGTCGCTGGAGATATCAGAGGGTGGGCAGCGGGAAGGCGCCCTCGTAGAGTTTTATGAGCGTTTTTTGGCGCAGGATCTGGAATATTTCGCTATCAGCCGGCAGTATGCTCCCGGACTTTACACGCTTCTTGAAGACATGGAAAAGGGTTTGGCTCCGGAAGCGGAGTATATCAAAGGGCAGATCGTAGGGCCTGTTACGTTTACATCCGCCATCGCAGGGATGGGTGGAAAACCGGTTATTCATGATGCGGAACTTTCGGAAGCCCTGACAAAAGGTTTGGCTATAAAGGCCTTGTGGCAGGTGAACAGGCTGAAAGTTTCCGGCAAGAGGCCGGTGCTCTTTCTGGATGAACCTTCTCTGTCGGGTTTCGGGTCCGCTTTCTCAGCCATCCAGCGAAAAGACGTGATTCAGATGCTGGGTACTGTCATCGATTATGTCAGGGAGAACTCGGACGCCGTTATCGGTATCCATTGTTGCGGAAATACGGACTGGTCCATGATTTTGGAGGCAGTTCCCGACATCGTAAATTTTGACGCTTTTGCATTCATGGACCATTTCCTTCTCTACAGTAAAGAAATTGAACGGTTCTTCAGCGGTGGAGGAAGCATAGCGTGGGGAATTGTGCCTACGTCGGACTTTAAAGACACGGTTACCGTGAAAGAACTATCCCTTCAGCTGGAAAAGGGTTTCAAGATGTTGGAAAAGATCGGCATCTCCCGGGAAACTATCATTCGCAGATCCATCCTCACCCCGGCCTGTGGAATGGGAACCATGTCGCAGGATATGGCAAGGACCGCCATCTCTCTTTTGTCGGATCTTTCCCGGACGTTAATGGGTGGAATTTAGAAAAAGGAGAAACAATATGAAAATTGCAGTGAGTGGTAAAGGGGGAGTCGGAAAAACCACGTTTGCCGCTTTTTTGATCAGGGCTCTGGCGGATTCAGGTAAAAAGGTTCTGGCGATCGACGCGGACCCTGATGCAAATCTGGCCCAGGCGCTGGGAGTGAAAGACGCTGATGAAATTGTTCCCATCTCAAAGATGAAGGAGTTGATCGAGGAGAGAACGGAAGCCAAAGTAGGAAGTATGGGGTCGTTTTTCAAGCTCAATCCAAAGGTGAGCGATCTTCCGGAAAAGCTTTCCAAGGATGCGAACGGAGTAAAAGTCATGGTGATGGGGGGGGTGAAGACCGGAGGAGGCGGTTGTATTTGTCCGGAGAGCATCCTTCTGAAGAGGCTTCTGTCTCATATTGTTCTTGCAAGAGATGAGGTCGTGATAATGGATATGGAAGCCGGTCTGGAACATCTCGGTCGCGGAACCGCCATCAGCATGGACAGACTGGTGGTCGTTGTGGAGCCGGGGAGGAGAAGCATTGAGACCGCCCATCAGATCCGAAGGCTTGCAGGCGATCTCGGGATGACGAAACTCAGTTTTGTGGGCAATAAAATTCGGACCGACAAGGATAAAGAATTTCTTCTCAAGGAAATGTCCGATTTTGACTTCATCGGATTCATGCCCTACAGAAATGAGATTATTGAAGCTGACCTGGGTGGACGTCCGCCCTTTGAGAAGGACAGCGAAGGACTTGAAATCGTAAAAGATATGTTGAAAAAACTGGAGAGTTAAAGGAGATTGCCTATGGAAAAGCGAATTTACAACTTTAATGCGGGTCCGGCCGCACTGCCTTTGCCGGTATTGCAGGAAATGCAGTCGGAGCTTCTGGATTTTAAAGGGTCCGGGATGTCCATTCTTGAGGTGAGTCATCGATCAAAATGGTTTGACGAAGTCATCAATGAGGCGGTCGAGAGAACCCGGAGATTGCTGGGGCTTGGCGATGCTTTTGAAGTGCTGTTCCTGCAGGGGGGCGCAAGCCTGCAATTCTGCATGATTCCCATGAATCTCGCCCTGGAAGGAAAGGCGGTTGATTACATCAATACGGGAACATGGTCCACAAAAGCGATCAAGGAAGCACAGATTCAGGGAAAAGATGTTCGTGTGATCGCCTCTTCGGAGGAGAAGGGCTTTTCTTCCATCCCGACGGATTTCAAGGTCGATCCGGATGCGGCATACCTTCACGTCACGTCAAATAATACGATTAAAGGGACCCAGTGGGCTCAATTTCCTGAAACCGGCGGTGTGCCTCTGGTCTGCGATATGTCTTCCGATATTATGAGCAGGACTTTTAATCCCGCCCCGTTCGGCCTGATTTACGCCGGCGCCCAAAAAAATATCGGACCCGCGGGCTCAACCATGGTGATAATCCGAAAGGACATGCTGGAAAGAACACCGAAAAATCTGCCCACCATGCTCAAATATACGACCTTTGCGGAAAAGAACTCCATGTACAATACGCCCGCGTGTTTTGTCATTTATACGGTGAATCTGGTCCTTAAATGGCTTGAAGAAACCATCGGCGGGCTTGGGGAGATGGAGAAAATCAATCAAACAAAGGGTGAAATTATTTACGGGCGCCTGGATCAGTCGGAGTTCTACCGGGGAACAGCTGAAAAAGGGAGCCGATCTCTTATGAATGTTACCTTCCGGCTTCCCGGTGAAGACCTGGAAAAGAAGTTTGTGGCGGAAGCCCTCGAGGCCGGCTTTGGGGGGCTCAAAGGCCATCGTTCCGTGGGTGGTTGCCGGGCCTCCATCTATAATGCCACCGGAATTGACGCAGTGCGGGCGCTGGTGGCCTTTATGGGGGACTTTGAAAAGAAACAGGGATGACTATCTCGCTCAGAGGCGCAAAGAAGCAGAGAGAAAATGGATAGGCTGAAAAGGATAAGGATCGCGGATCTTTTAACCGGGGAAAGGGTTGGCGACGAGATCGTGGCCATGGGATGGGTCCGCACCCGGAGAGATTCCAAGGGGGGATTTTCCTTTATTGAGCTTAACGATGGAAGCTGTCTCACGGGCATTCAGGTGATTGCGGACCAGACCCTCCCCAACTACCTGGACGAGATCGTTAAATTGCAGACGGGCTGTTCCATCCGGGTTTCAGGAATCCTTACGGAATCGCCGGCAAAGGGACAGAAAGTGGAGGTAAAGGCGAATGCTCTGACCGTACTGGGCTGGGCCGATCCTGAGGCATACCCGCTACAGAAAAAACGACACTCCTTTGAATTCTTGCGGACCATCGCCCATCTCAGGCCCAGGACCAATACCTTCGGCGCCGTGGCCAGGGTGCGAAATGCCATGGCCAGGGCCATCCATGCCTTCTTCCAGAACCGGGGTTTCATTTATGTTCAAACCCCTATTATTACCGGTAGCGATTGTGAAGGGGCCGGTGAGATGTTCAGGGTGACCACGCTTGATCTGGACCAGGTCCCGCGGGAAAAGGGAAAGGTGGACTTTACAAAGGACTTTTTCGGGGTGCCGGCCAACCTGACCGTGAGTGGTCAGTTGGAGGCCGAAATTTATGCCCTGGCCATGGGCGATGTGTATACCTTCGGCCCCACTTTTCGGGCGGAAAACTCCAACACAGCCCGTCATTTAGCCGAGTTCTGGATGGTGGAGCCCGAGATGGCGTTTTGCGATCTGGAAGGCAATGTGGAACTTGCGGTAGCATTCCTGAAGGAGATTTTTGCCGCGGTTTTGCAGGATTGCAGGGAAGATATGGAGTTCTTCAACCGTTTCGTGGATCAAACCGTGCTCAAGACGGTGGAGGATCTGATTGCCGTGGAATTTGAATGGATTTCGTACACGGAGGCGATCAGACTGCTCAAAAATACCAAAGAGAAGTTTGAGTATCCCGTGGAATGGGGTTCTGATCTGCAGTCCGAACATGAGCGTTATCTGTGCGAGAAGGTCTTCGGCAAACCGGTAGTCCTTACCGACTATCCGAAAGAAATCAAACCGTTTTACATGAAGATGAACGAGGACGGAAAGACCGTAAGGGCCATGGATGTTCTGGCTCCGAAAATCGGGGAGATCATCGGGGGAAGCCAGCGTGAGGACGATTACGACACCCTCTATAACAGGATGGTCAGTGCTGGTCTAAAAACCGATGATTACTGGTGGTATCTGGATCTCAGAAGGTTTGGAACGGTTCCCCACGCAGGCTTTGGCCTGGGATTCGAACGCCTTATCCAATTTATTACCGGGCTTTCCAATATCAGAGATGTGATTCCCTTCCCGAGAACTCCAGGAAACCTTGCTTTTTGAGAGTGTAAATCCAGCCCTTTCCTGAAACCTGAAACCTGAAACCTGAAAAAAGTGATCTGCAGGGAGATGTTTCCGCTCCAAATCATGGACCGTTTAGGAGTCACCTTGAAAGGGTTGCACTCCTGATCTACGCCCCTTTCCGTTCGATCCGGGCGCAGGCTTTCGAATCCAGAATTCGGCGAACCAGCAGGTCCATGCAGTAGCGCGTGTTTTCCGGACTGAAAATGGTCGATTCGTCGATGAAATATCTGTCGAATAGCTCCTGCTTTACGGTTTCCAGCCTTTCAGGAGGTTGTTCGTGATTTGCTACATGTTGCAGTACCCATTTGAGCTCCTTCCTGGATCCGTTTAAGAAACGGGTGGCTTCCTCTCTGAAATAGACGCCGCAATGACCCGGGCAGATCCATTGCGGCGACAGGCCGCTTAGATTTTCAAAGGTTTCCAGGTAGTCGTCATAATTTACATAAAAATTGGATAGAAACCGCTCCGGTGGCAGACAGAAGCCCAAATAATCGGAACAGAACAGCGTTTTTTCCCCGGGTTCCCAGAGAGCCAGGCCGCCCATGCAATGACCCGGAGCGTCTAAAATCTCCAACTGAACCCCTCCTAAGTCCAGTATTTGCCCTGGATGGACCGTTTCTTCCACTTCATAGGAAAAAGGACCTTCGACCAGATTCCGATCCGATGCCGCACCGAGCTCCACGAGCCGCGAAGAGGTGTAACGGTCTTCAATCAAGAAAATTTCCTGAATTTTTTCCTTTGAAAGGAGGTCCCTCGTTTTTTCTCCTGACGTGATAGTCATCCAGGGGAAGGCCTGTTTCAGTGGGGCTGCGCCCGTCACGTGGTCCGCATGGGCGTGGGTGACGAACAGTTTCTTTATGCCGGCAGGCTCAATCCGAAGCTCTTCTATTTGCTGAATGACCTGGGCCGCGGTTGAAGACAGGCCCGCCTCTATGAGGATACAGGACCGGTCTCCCTTCACCAGATACACGGAGATATAATGATTTCCCAGCAGGAATATCCGCTCCGTTAGTTTCTTTGGATAATGCATGATTTTCCTTTCTTTTCACCTGACCATCTTTCGGTCCAGTGTCCGGTACTGAATGGCTTCCGCCACGTGAGGAGACCGGATGTCCGCGCTTCCTTCGAGATCCGCGATGGTACGGGCTATTTTCAGGATGCGGGCATGGGCCCGGGCGCTCAGGCCGAATTTATCCATGGCCTTTTCCAAAAGACTGCTCGACCGGGCATCAATGGGGCAGTACTCCCGGATGTGCCGGCTGTTCATGCGGGCGTTGGTGAGGATCTTTGTTCTTGAAAAGCGCTTTTCCTGGATTTTCCGGGCACTCATGACCCGTTCCATAATCTGGGCTGAAGAAACCCCCTCTTCCTTGCACGAAAGATCTTTGTATGGGACGGAAGGCACCTCCAGATGAATGTCGATGCGGTCCATGAGGGGACCGGAAATCTTGGCCCGGTATTTCCGAATCTGTATATGGGAGCAGGAGCAATCCCTTTTCGGGTCGGTCAAAAAGCCGCACGGACAAGGGTTCATAGCCGCCACAAGCATGAATTGAGCCGGATAGACCACCGTGAAATTGGCCCGCGATATGATCACCTCGCCGTCTTCTATGGGTTGTCTGAGGACTTCCAGCACATTCCGGCGGAATTCCGGCAATTCATCCAGGAAAAGCACGCCGTTGTGCGCCATGCTCACCTGACCGGGTTTCGGGTTTTGCCCGCCCCCGATCAGACCTGCATCGGATATGGTATGGTGAGGCGCGCGAAAAGGTCTCTGGGTGATCAGGCCGGAACCGGACGGCATGAGCCCAAGGACGCTGTAGACCTTGGACGTATCCAGGGCCTCCTCGAAAGTCAGGGCGGGGAGAATGGTGGGAAGCCTTTTTGCCAGCATGGTCTTCCCCGAACCGGGAGGACCGACCATGATCAGATTGTGCTCGCCGGCGGCCGATATTTCAATGGCCCTTTTGGCGTTTTCCTGGCCCTGAACGTCTTTGAAATCGAGATCAAAGCAGCGATCATGAAAAAAAGGATTATCTTTCAACTGCACGGGGATAAGTTTCTGAATGCCTCTGAGGGCACCGATGATCTCTGCAAGCGAGCCGACGGGAAAAACTTCTATTCCTTCCACAACCGCTGCTTCAGGGGCATTTTCTTTTGGAAGAAAGATTCCCTTGAATCCAAGGTCTCTGGCTGTTATGGCTACAGGTAAAACACCTTTCACCGGTCTCACCATGCCGTCGAGGGCCAGTTCCCCGAGGAACAGGTGCGAGGAATAGGAATCCCTTTGAACCAGTCCCGTGGCGGCAAGTATTCCGATGGCTATGGGAAGGTCAAAGGCGGAACCTTCCTTTTTTACATCCGCGGGGGCCAGGTTGACGGTAATCCGGTCCGCGGGAAAATGGTATCCTGAGTTCTTGATGGCTGCCTTGACCCGCTCTTTGCTTTCTCTTACAGCCCCTTCGGGAAGGCCGACAGTAGAGAATGAGGGTAGTCCCTGCGAAATATCCACTTCAACTTCTACCACATAAGCGTCTATTCCTGTGAGAGCGCTGCTGAAGACTTTGGATAACATAAGGGGTTTGTTTCCATTCCTGTCAGAGTTTTTGAATAGGATACGGGCCTTTTCAGCTGATTGAGAACAAAATCAGGATTTTCAGGCACTTTATCCTTTACTTCTATCATAGACCGACTTATAATACAAAGTTTATTTTATAATGGATTGCCTCGTAGTGTTTTGGTTGTAAACCGTAAGAGCTGTAAAAGCAAGCGCGTTGTGGACCGGGAAACTGCTTCTCCTTTTGCCGCCTCTTAGGGTTTTTTGAAGTCTTAACTCCTATTTGCAGGGAGAAAAATATGGCTCGCATCACCGTTGAAGACTGTCTTGAGAAAGTGGATAACCGCTTTGGATTAATTCACCTTGCAGCCAAGCGGGTTCGTCAGCTCAGAACCGGCGCGGAACCGCTGGTGGTCTGCAAAAACAAGGATATTGTAGTTGCACTCAGGGAAATCGCAGCGGGAAAGGTTTATCAGTTGAAGGAATCTGATAGCCTGCCCATGCCTGAAAATGCGCCGGAACTGTTAATCGAAGAATCCCTGACTGATGAGAACATCGAACCCGATGAGGTTCAAGATATAGAGGATTCTGAAAAAGAAACTAAAGAAGATTGACCATGATCAAGAGAGATTATTATGAGATACTAAGCATCTCCAGGGACTGTCAAGAGGAAGGGATTAAGAGCGCATACCGAAAGCAGGCACTTAAATATCATCCGGACAGAAACCAGGGGGATAAGGAAGCCGAAGAAAAATTCAAAGAAGCGGCTGAGGCCTATGAAGTTCTCAGGGATAGCGAAAAGCGGAAAATCTATGACCGGTTTGGCCATGAAGGTTTGACGGGCAGCGGTTTCAAGGGTTTCAGCGGTTCCGATGACATTTTTTCGAATTTTAGTGATATTTTTGAAGGAGTTTTTGGGTTTGGCGGCGGTGGGGGCCGATCGCGGTCCCGCCAGGGAAACAGCCTCCGATATGACGTGGAACTCACTCTGGAGAAGGCTTTTGAGGGAGTGGAAGAGGAGATAACCTTTCACAGGCTGGATCCGTGCAAAACCTGTGAGGGGTCGGGCGCAAAGCCTGGGACGGTTCCACAAACTTGTTCCACGTGTCAGGGCAGAGGGCAGGTCATCCGTTCTCAAGGCTTTTTCCAAATCAGCTCGCCGTGCCCCGCCTGTCACGGCCAGGGCGAGATCATTACCGATCCCTGTCCGGATTGCAGAGGCGGCGGGAAGACGAGAATCGAAAAGACGATCAATGTGAAAATCCCGCCCGGAGTGGAGAACGGTTCTCAGATGCGGATCAGGGGGGAAGGAGAAGCCGGAGAACACGGAGGTCCTTCCGGCGATCTTTTCGTCGTTATCCACTTGAAAGAACATGACTTTTTCAGGAGAGACGGGGAGAACCTCGCCTGTCAAATTCCGGTATCGTTTGTCCAGGCGGCCCTGGGCGCCAATGTGCCCATCCCTGTCCTCGGTGATGAAAAAGAATACGATTTCGAAATCCCCGCGGGAACACAGCCTGGACAGGTGATAAGAGTGCAAGGCATGGGAATGCCTGGTTTGCGGGGAATGAGAAGGCGTGGGGATCTGTATGTGGAAATCATCGTGAAGATCCCCGAAAAATTGAATCAACGTCAGACGGAAATCCTACGGGAATTTGCCGATACGGAAAATCTGCCCACGGCATCCAAAAAAAAGGGAAAAGGTTTTTGGAAAAAAATAACGGATAATACCTGACCGGAACGCTCTTCAAGTTTCGGGCTTTTAAGTGTAGGATCTGAAATCTGCTGGTTCCTGATTTAAACAAGGAGCACGAGATGCTAACCAAAGAGCAATATAATGATTTTAAGGACCTTCTGAACGAAACATTGGACCGGCTGCTGGATGAGGCAGACAGAACGGTCAGTGGGATGACCGGTTATGGCGAGACATTCCCTGATCCTACGGACAGGGCAACGCTTGAATCGGAAAGAAATTTCACCCTTCGGATTCGGGACCGCGAAAGAAGACTGATTTCAAAAATTAAGGAAGCACTCGACAGGTTGGATCAAGGTTCTTTCGGGATTTGCGAAGAATGTGGTGATGATATCGGGATGAAGAGGCTAAAGGCAAGACCGGTAACGACGCTATGCATAAAATGCAAACAGAGCCAGGAAAGCGATGAAAAGCTCAAGGGGCTTTAATCCGCTGTTATTCCTTTTGATATTCTGATGAAATCAAAAATATGCCATTAGCTTCTAGCTGTTATCCGTTAGATTAAAAAGCGAAACCAGCTAACGGCTGAATGACGAAAGCCTTTTTTGCTGAAATTCAGGTGAGGAAGGGGAGGGTATCCACGAATGTTCAGCGAACCTCTCGGTGCGCGGAGTTACGGAAAAACCCCTTCACAGGCCGGCTTGATTGGATGCCCGGCCTTTTTTTTGCCGGAAAAGTGATCCTTCCAGGTTGCATGCACTCCCGGGGATTTCAGAGCCCGATTTTTGCCGACACAACCCCTTTAGAAGAGATGTCACACAGAATATGGCGCCAGGACGTGAACTGGAAGGAAGCATGAAAACCGCCCAGAACAAAAATTCCGGAAAAAAGCGTTTACAGCACAAAATACACAGAGAGGTGATAACGACCCATATCAATGCCGATTTCGACGCCCTTTCCTCCATGCTTGCGGCAAGCAAGCTATATCCGGAAGCCACCCTTGTTTTTCCGGGATCCCATGAAAAAAATCTCAGGAATTTCTTCATCCATTCCACCTCCTATCTTTTCAATTTTGCCAAACTGAAACAGATTTCCTTAGATCATATCGAGAGACTGATCCTGGTAGACACCCGGCAGAAAAGCAGAATCGGTCCGTTTGCGGAGGTAGCTGAAAAAGAAGGGGTTGACGTCCATATCTACGATCATCATCCCGACTCTGACGATGATATCCATGGAAACTTGGAGATTATCAGAAAAACCGGTTCCGCAACCGCTTTGCTCACGAAAATCCTCAGGGAAAAGGACATTTCCGTAACCCCGGATGAGGCCACCATCATGTGTCTCGGCATTCACGAGGATACCGGTTCGTTCACGTTTTCTTCCACAACCCCGGATGATTATGATGCGGGTGGGTGGCTGGCATCAAAGGGCGCGGACCACAACATGATATCCGACATGCTTACCCGTGAACTGACTACGCAGCAGTTATGGCTCTTGAATGATCTGACGAAATCGGCCGCCGCACACATCATTAACGGCATTGAGATTATTGTTGCCAAGGTCATCAGCGATGAATACGTGGGGGATTTCGCGGTTCTTGTACACAAGTTGATGGAAATGGAAAATCTTAACGTTGTTTTTGCCATGGCGCAGATGGAGAACCGCATCTACCTCGTGGCGAGAAGTCGTTTGGAAGAGGTGAACGCAGCGGAAATCGCGATGGCATTCGGAGGGGGAGGGCATCCGCAGGCTGCTTCCGCCACCATAAAAAATCAGACGCTCATCCAGGTGGAAGAATCTCTGGTGACCTTATTGAAAAGCCGGGTCTATTTTGCCAGAAAAGCCAGGGATATGATGTCTTCTCCCGTTATTCAGATCTCTTCCGAAGATACGGTCAAACATGCCTCCGAACTCATGACTCGCTATAATATCAATGTCCTCTTAGTGGTTGATGACGACCGTTTGAAAGGATATATTACGCGGCAGATCGTTGAAAAAGTGATTTATTTCGGGCTCGGGGATCTCAAGGTGCAGGATTATATGAACATCGAATTTTCCATCGTTGATCCCAATTTTCCACTGAGGGATGTACAGGAACTCATCATAGGAAGCAAACAAAGAATTCTTCCAGTGGTTGAAAAGGACCATCTCCTCGGAGTGATCACCAGGACGGATCTATTGAATATTCTCGTGGGGACCCCGTCCATACCCGATTTTCTTTATGATTCCAAAACGAATTACCATTTCATTCGAAGCAAAAATGTGAGCAGGATGATAGAGGAATCTCTTCCGGATAAAGTCGGCAAGCTCCTCGTCGATATCGGGAGGGTCGCGGATGTTTTGGGGTTCAACTGCTATATCGTGGGAGGCCTGGTTCGCGATATCTTTCTGAAGCGGGAAAACCTGGATGTGGACGTTGTGATTGAAGGGGATGGAATAAAGTTCGCGGCGGAATTTGCAAAACTTTATCCCGTGCGGGTCAGGACCCATAAGAAGTTCGGCACCGCGGTAATGATCTTTCCAGACGGATTCAAGGTGGATGTGGCAACGGCGAGAATTGAATACTACGAAGCGCCCGGGGCGCCGCCCATTGTAGAAACAAGTTCCCTGAAACTTGATTTATACCGCCGGGACTTTACCATCAATACCCTTGCCGTAAAACTCAACAACGGACATTTTGGAAACCTCATCGATTACTTTGGCGCACAAAAGGATCTCAAGGACAGGATGCTCAGGGTTCTCCACAATTTGAGTTTCGTGGAAGATCCCACGCGAATGCTCCGCGCGGTGAGGTTTGAGCAGCGATTCGGCTTCACCATTGGAAAACTGACCCTGGCACTCCTGAGCAATGCGGCCAAAATGGACTGGATCAAGAGTCCGGCATCCAAACGCATTCTTCAGGAACTCAAACTGATCCTGATGGAGAAAGATCCCTTGAATGCCTTGAGCAGGCTGTCTGAATTGGATCTGCTACAATTTATTTCACCGGAAATAAAGCTTGAAAAAGCGCATCTGGATCTCCTTGAAGAAATCGAGAAGGTCATTGCATGGTATGTCCGGCTTTATCTGGATCAGCCGCTGGAACAATGGAAAATTTACTGGTACGGACTGACCAGTGATTTAGGCGAGGAGAGCCTGGATCAGTTGAACAGAGAGCTGGAAATGCCGGACTACGGCCTGTCGAAACCGGTTTCTCAAAGAGAGCAGGAAAACAGTGTCCTTGACCAGCTTTACCGATTCGAAGGCACCGATTATCAGCTTTACACAATGCTTTTGTCCTACGATACGGAAAAACTGCTATATCTCATGGCAAAGACGCGAAATGAAAAATCAAAGAGATTGATTTCCAGCTATTTTACCAGGTTGAAAGGAGAAAAGATCTACCTGACGGGAAAGGACCTGATCCGGATGGGTTTTGAATCCGGACCGGTTTTCAGGGAGATTTTTGAACGGCTTCTGGAAACTCGTCTGAACGATATTACGAAGACCCGGGAGGATGAGAGGCAATTCGTATTGGAAAAGTTTGGAGATCAATTAATTTCTAACGAACCCAAGACTTAAACCAAAGGGGGAAAGTTGCAGGATGAAAAAAGGAAAGATTGTAAGCGGCATGAGACCGACCGGAAAGCTGCATCTCGGACATTTGCACGGAGCGCTACTGAACTGGAAAAAGCTTGAGGAGGAGTACCAATGCTATTATTTTATCGCGGACTGGCACGCGCTGACTACGGAGTATGCACATCCGGAGATAATCCGGGAAAGCAGATATGAAATGATAGCAGACTGGATTTCCATCGGGCTCGATCCCGAAGAATCGGTATTTTTTATCCAGTCCGAAATCAAGGAACACACGGAGCTCCATCTGATTTTGTCCATGATTACGCCCTTGCCCTGGCTGGAAAGAAACCCCACATACAAGGAGCAACTCACGGAACTGGTCAAAAAAGAGATCGCGACCTATGGATTTCTGGGGTATCCTGTTCTTCAGGCCGCGGATATCCTCATGTACAAGGCCAATGGCGTGCCCGTGGGGGAAGACCAGGCGCCCCATGTGGAGCTCACAAGGGAAATCGCACGACGTTTTAACCATCTCTATGGAGAGATCTTTCCTGTTCCCGACACACTGCTTGCGCCCACGTCCAAACTGCTTGGAATCGACAGACGCAAAATGAGCAAGAGTTATGGCAATGCCATTGATCTGACCGATTCCGCAAAAGAGGTCGATGCCAAGGTCTCACGGATGATAACCGACCCCCAGAGGGCCAGAAAGACTGATCCAGGCGACCCGGATGTGTGCAATGTTTACACGCTGCACGAAATCTATTCGGATGCTTCGGATGTGGAAGAGATCAATAAGTTGTGCCGCCAGGCCGGGATCGGGTGTGTGGAATGCAAGAAGAAAATGGCGGCCAGTTTGAAAATGGGGCTGGGGCCCATTTGGGAAAAGAGGAAAGCCCTGGGCGAAAACATGGACAAAGTCAGGGAAATTGTCGAAGAAGGAAACAGAAAGGCAAGGGCGGTCGCAGTGGAGACGATGGCGCAGGTGAGAGAGGCGTTGAAGATATAGCAATGATGGAGCCCCATGGAATATGAGGTGAAATTAGAGATTTTCGAAGGACCTCTGGATTTGCTTATCCATCTGATCAACAAGAATGAGGTGGATATCTTCGATATCCCCATCTCTAAAATTACCGACCAATATCTGCAATACCTGGATATGATGGAGGCCCTGAATGTCAGTGTGGCGGGTGATTTTTTGGTCATGGCCTCCACCCTTATTCACATAAAATCGAAGACCCTGCTGCCCAATGTGGGAGATACGGATGAAGAGGAAGACCCGCGCCTTGAAATTGCCCGGCCTCTTCTTGAATACATGCAGTTAAAGGAAAAGGCGCAGGAGCTCTCGGAAAGAAATCTGCTGGGGAGGGACGTCTTTTCCAGGCAGGAATCGATCCGTTCAAAACGATTGCTCCAGGGGGAAGACGTACCGCTTGATGTGAGCCTTTTTCAGTTGATGGATGCATTCCGGCAAATGATGGATCAGCGCAGGCCCGGCGCCGGCATTCACCTCCAATCCGAGAAATGGAGCATAAAGGAAAAATCCCAATATATTCTGGATGCCCTCAGGAAGAAGAATACCATTTGCTTCCATGAGCTCTTTGGTAGGGAAGGCACCGCCTCCGAATTCATCGTAACCTTTCTGGCCCTTCTGGAACTCGTGCATGCCGGATTTATCAGGGTTTTCCAGGCCTCCTATAAGAGTGAGATCAAGCTGATGGCCTGTTTTGAAAACGACGGGGAGGTTTCTTGATGGACAAGCCGTTGAAGTTGATTCTTGAGGCTCTCCTGTTTGCTTCCTCCGACCCCTTGAGCGAACGGGAGATAAAGAACTGCCTTCCGGATATATCCTTGTCGGAGATCAGGACCGCGCTGGGTGAACTGCAGGCCGATTATAGAAGCATGGACCGGAGCTTTACCGTCGAAGAGGTGGCGGAGGGATTTCATATGAGGACGAAATCATT
>JBBSAR010000046.1:0-15457 GCA_038252125.1 Desulfatiglandales bacterium | reverse complement strand
ATGATTGCCCGTGGGGATACGAAAGGAGCCGAGGCTGCGCTTTCGGAGCTTCTGCCCGCCGGGATCGATATGGAAAAAATCAGAAGGGTATAATGACTACCATATGGTTCAACATTGCGCTTTTTTTTGAGCTGCTGGCAACCGGCGGATTCATTATCTATATCATTAAGCAGGAAAAGTGGGTATTCAGATGGTCCTATTGGATATTAACGGCAGGCTTGCTGTTCCATACCATTTTTCTCATCTATCGGTATTCCGTCCTGGGGGTTTTTCCCGTTCTCGATCTGAAATCGGCGCTGTCTTTTTTTGCCTGGGCGGTCATCTTTGTATATGTCCTCTTAAACATGAAATTTCAGCTCATGGTTCTGGGCTCTTTCGTGGCGCCCTTTGCTGCCTTTCTCATGCTGATTTCCTCCGCCATCCCGGGGATGGAAGGTCCCGTAAAGCCGATTTTCAAGAGTTTCTGGCTCGCAATTCATGTGAGCACCATATTCATAGGCAATGCATTTCTGGCCATAGCCTTCCTGGCCGCTATCATGTACCTGATACAGGAATGGCATATCAAGAAGAAGAACTTCCGGTCTTTTTACGGCAGGCTGCCCTCATTGGCCACCCTTGACAGGATAAACCATTATGCCATCCTGTACGGCTTCCCGTTTCTTACAGCCGGCATGATCACGGGTTCCATATACGCCCAGTATGCCCTGGGAAAATACTGGCAGTGGGACCCCAAGGAGGTATGGTCGCTTATTTCCTGGCTCCTCTACGCGGTCCTTCTCCACGAAAGATTAGCCGCCGGGTGGCAGGGCAGAAAGGCGGCGATCATGTCGATCGCGTGTTTTCTGGTCTTGATTTTCACGTTTCTCGGTGCAAACCTGGCGGTAAGCGGCTATCACAGTTTCAGCGCCATGGGAGTAAGATAAACGCCGTGGCCAAGATTATCAGCATTGGGATGAACCACGAAACAGCTCCCCTCGAACTGCGCGAGTGTCTCGCCCCCGAGGTGGACAGCGACCGGCATATCCTGGCAGGGATGCGAGATACGGAAGCCATTCGAGAAGGCCTTTTTCTCTCCACCTGCAACCGGGTGGAGGCGCTCTTTATCTCCGAAGCTCCGGAGCAGGCCAAAAGAGCCATCCTTGACATTTTTTCGGGGTTGGGCCGCATTCCTGAAGAACGGCTTTCGGCTTCCCTCTATACCTATGAAGATCTGGAGGCTGTCCAGCACATATTTAGCGTTGCATCCAGTCTTGATTCCATGGTGGTGGGTGAACCCCAGATACTGGGCCAGATAAAAAACGCCTACGCAAAGGCGGTGAAGGAGAAGACTGCCGGGGTTATTTTGAACAGGCTGATGCACAAAGCCTTTCACGTGGCAAAGCGGGTGAGAACGGAAACCGGGATATGCAGTTCAGCCGTTTCCATCAGTTATGCCGCCGTCGAACTGGCCAAAAAGATATTCCATCTGTTAGAGGGAAAAAAGGTTCTTCTCATCGGCGCGGGCGAAATGGCGGAATTGGCGGCCAGGCACCTCCTGACCAACGGCGTGGGGTCCATTTCCGTCGCAAACAGAACATTTGAGCGGGCCGTACAGTTGGCGGAGGCTTTTGACGGCCTTCCCGTTTCTTTCGATGAAATCCCCCAGCAGGTTCTGGCTGCCGATATCGTCATTACATCCACGGCCTCGCGGGAATTCGTGATCACCCACTCCATGGTCAAGAATCTGTTGAAGAAAAGGCGCAACCGGCCGCTCTTCTTTATTGATATCGCCGTGCCGCGCGATGTGGAACCGAAGGTCAATAACCTGAACAACGTTTATCTGTATGACATTGACGACCTCAAGGGCGTCATTGAGCTGAATAAAAACCAGCGGCAACAGGAAGCCGTAAAGGCTGAACGGATTATCAGCGAAGAGGTGATCAAATTCGGGAAATGGCTCAATACACTGAAAGTCGTGCCGACCATTATTTCCCTCAGAAACAAGGCGGAGACCATTCTCCAGACCGAAATCAAAAAAAGCAGTGCCGCTCTCTCGGATCTGACTCCCGTCCAGCGACAGGTGATTGAAACCATGTCCAGGTCGATTGTTCAAAAAGTGCTCAGCGACCCGATTATCTTTTTGAAGGAACGGTCTGAAAGAACATCCCTGGATCTCTACCTGGACATGACCCGTAGACTTTTCTGTCTTGACATAGATCGGGACGATACATGAGGCATATGGAGGACTCAATGGATTTTTCAAAAATGATTGAAAGCATGAAAGAGCATCCTGATTATCATAAAATGGGTATGATCGCAAGCCACCTTGGCGTGGTGCGGGAAAACTCGCTGAAGGGCGGGAAAGTGGATGAAATAGAGCTTGCTTTTGACCAAGACAACGTTCAGGAGATCATCCGTGAGGCAAAAAAGCAGCAAGGAATTTTCCAGGTCCTCATAGAAACAAGAGGAGGACGTCTCAAAGTAGGCGATGAAATCATGGCCGTTGTTGTGGGGGGAGACACCCGCGATCATGTATTTCCGGTTCTCATGGAAACCGTGGAACAGATGAAAAAGAAGGCCTCACGTAAGAAAGAAATCTTTGCCGGGGAGAATGCATAAATGGGCATGGTCGATGTCACTGAAAAGCCGATTGTAAAACGGCAAGCTGAAGCCGTCGGGAAAATCATCCTTTCACCGGAAACGGTGTCCAAGATCAAAAAAGGGGAAATCAGGAAAGGCGATCCACTGCTCATTGCGCAGGTAGCCGCCCTGCAAAGCGTGAAACAGACCTCCATTCTCATACCCCATTGTCACCAGATCCCTCTTGACAGCGTCGAGGTGGACTTCAACGTTTTAGAGGAGGCTATAGAGGTCAGGTGCGTTGTAAAAGCCCAGGCTCGTACAGGGGTGGAAATGGAAGCCCTCGTGGGCGTCTCCGCTGCCTTGAACACCCTGTGGGATGTCGTAAAATATCTTGAAAAGGACCAGGAAGGGCAATATCCCTCCACGATGATCACGGATATACGGGTGGTTCGGAAAAAAAAGGGGCAATAGCGAATAACCCGGATCCCGCTTCAACAGGGACTATGCTTTTTCGCGAACACAACCACCAGAAAGAAACCCAATTGCAAAAACCGGAACGGGAGCAGAACCATGAGAAAAACCATTCTGATCACGATAATAGCATTTCTGATTACGGGGCGCCTGGCCCTGGAGGCAAGGGCCGAAAAAGCATACGTATTCAATTCCGAGAAAATAACGCTTCGAACCGGTTCGGAAGGGAACAAAAAGATCATCGCCATGTTGCCTCAGGATGAACCCGTACGTATCCTTAAAGAGGATCAATCGGGATGGTCCCTGGTGCGTCTTTTAAAACCATCTTGGGAGAATAAAGAAGGATGGGTCCTGAGCCGCTATCTCGTAACGCGTCCTCCACTCCCCATTCAGGTAAACACGTTGACGGAAGAAAATTCTCGTCTCAAGACAAAGCTGACAAATACGGAAAAAGAATGCGCCGAAAGCGTCCTCCAAAGGGATAAATGCCGAGACAAACTTGCGGAAACCAGCAAAACCCTTCAGGACCTTCATACAAGTTATGAAACCTTGAAAGAAGAATCCAAAGATTTTCTGAAACTAAAAGAAAAATACCAAGCCACGATTCGGGATCTGGAAGAAATCCGAAAAACAAATGCGATACTGCAAAAAGAAAACGATGCCATGAAATCATCAGAGCGAAACAGATGGTTTCTAACCGGAGCACTGGTCCTGCTTTTTGGATTTTTCTTCGGCCTTGTTATGGGAAAGCAGCAGAGAAAAAGAAAATCATCGTACTATTAAGCATTTTTTTCTTCAAACGCCCGTATCCGTCTTCCCAACGTCTGGAGGAGTTCTATGGCGATGGA
Organism: Desulfatiglandales bacterium; assembly: GCA_038252125.1. Classification (GTDB taxonomy): domain Bacteria; phylum Desulfobacterota; class DSM-4660; order Desulfatiglandales; family Desulfatiglandaceae; genus DUZB01. The sequence continues at coordinate 11,576 of JBBSAR010000046.1, read as the reverse complement.
AGGGTATTTCTGGATCTCCTCACGGATATTCCATTGATCCAGCGTGAGGACGTCGGTATCCTCCACGGCCACCACACTCGCGGTCCGGATATAATCGTCGATCAGCGCCATTTCCCCGAAATAGCTGTTTTCTCCAAATATTCTCAGGGATTCCTTATTGGGTCCATAAAGGTCTTTGATGATTTCAACTTTCCCGGAAACGATGATGAACAGACGTCCATCCCTGGTTCCTTCCCGTATAATCACCTCTCCCTTTTTGAACGAATGCTGATTCGCAAGCTTGGCTATGCGCTTCAGGTCTCTCTTTTTTACGAGTGAAAAGAGCGAAACGCGAGACAATATCTCCGGTATATCTACCGACATAATTCCTCCAGAAGTTAAAAGGTTCCATTAAAGCAGATATTCAGGTTTCGGGTTTTTGAGCGCGTGGAAGATATTCCCCTTGATCTTTCGGTTGCTTTTGTAAAAACTCAGAAGCATCTTCTTAATATCCTGCCTCTTTGATGCTCCGGCCGTAGGACAACCCAAATCAATGTCTTCCCAGCCCATTTTCTCCGCATAGCGGCGGACCAGGTCTTCGTCGATGAGATAGAGGGGACGAATAATGGTCAGCTTTCCTTGAAAAAGCTCCTGTACCGGGAGCATGGTGCCGAGAGAAGCTCCGTAAAACATGTTCAGAAAAAAAGTCTCGATCAGATCGTCCTTATGGTGCCCCAACGCGATTTTATTGCAGTGGTTTTCATCCGCCAGTTCGAAGAGCAGCTTTCGTCTTAAGCGAGAGCAGAGAAAGCAGGGATTTTCCCGATTTTCTTTTGAGTGGGCACTGATCCCTATCTCTGTTCGGAACACCCTGTATTCGAAATCGTTCGAATGGAAAAATTTTTCCATTTTTCCCGCCGAATCCACTCCGAATCCGGGATCCACATGTACGGCGGTAACGTGGTATTCGATAGGGATGCGTTTAATCCTTTCCCGCAACAGATGCAGGAGAGAAAGGCTGTCTTTTCCTCCTGAAACGCCAACCAGAATACGGTCGCCGTCTTCAATCATCCCCTTGCCGTGAATGGCCTTGCCCATCAGGCGCTTCATCTCTTTCTCTACAAAAGCCAAATCGCACCTACCTTCTTTTGCCTGGTTCCGAGAGAATACGTCCCACCTTTTTAGTAAGATGCGCCCACAACGTCAGGACAACCTCCGTACCTGTCTCTACAAAGAGCTCCGTTCGGGAAACCTCTCCGCATTTTTCCTGTTTCATTCGGGCGGATCGCGCCGTTTTCTCCCGAGACATTCCGGAGGAATCTCCCCCGCCCTCCCCTGCACGGTAAAAGGATTTCAACGTTTCGTAAGCCGCATTCGCATCCTTGAGCTTTTCTTCCGCCCTCGTCTGTAATCTCGGGTTCCCCGAAAACCTGTCCGGATGCCAGACACTCACCATGTCCCGATAGGCCTGTCTGACTTCCTTTTCAGAGGCGCCATATCTGACTTCAAGGATTTGAAAAGATCTTTTCAGGTCCATTACGTCCATCGCCTATGTGAATCGCGTCATCAGTCGGAGGCCACCAATCCCGCCAGCCGGGATGATGGCTAAAAGTGAAAAAAAGAAATATATCACAGGGCCTCGAGAAATGGTATTTCAAATTGATGCCAATCCATCAAGAATTGAACATGCATACACCGAGAACGCTTTACATCCCCTCTTATGAGACAGTAATGAGCATATGCTCATTATGACCCCCCAATCACGCGCAATTCTGTTTATTTTGCTTGACACCTAAAGCGTGCTTGTGGCATGAAAAATATTTCACAATATCGGCGTGTGAAACGGGATGAAAACTTTTTCTGATGGTTCATTCTTTTTCAGACCTTTTCGGCAAAAATGTATCTTATTCAAGAATCCTGGCAGGAATGGAGTCACGAGGTCTTTTTTGCTGCCGCGTCTTGGATAAACCTTCACCGACCGTCGAGAGGCCCTTCTATGCAGGTGCAACAAAATCCCTTGCGTATCATCCTCATGTCCGTACCAGCATGGAAGGGCCGGTGCTGCCATAGGAATCAGATGCGCCGGCAAAAAAGACCTCGTGACGGAATGGCTTTTCCGGGTCATCATTTTGCTGCCAGGAAATTTGAATAGGATACATGGCATGGTTTTTTTGCCGCTTCTACGTTTAAGGATGATTTCATGAAGACCATTTCTCTCGATAGATTGCTGTCTGACAAAAAAAACCTGGAACGGATATTAGACAATCTTGTTGAAGGGATTATCGCCCACGACACCGAAAGACATATTCTGTTTTTCAATCGCGCGGCCGAGGAAATTACAGGTTACGACAGGCGCGAAATATTGGGACGAGACTGTCATCAAGTCTTCGGTGCGCCCTTTTGCGGGGGAAGGTGCTCCTTTTGCGACGGAGTCCCCAAAGCCCTGGATCATATCAGTTATCCCCTTAACATTCTGACCAAACAAGGTGAGCCAAGGGCCGTTGAGATGAACGTGGGCGGCATGAAAGACGCACAGGGCGACTTTATGGGCGTTATCGCTTCTTTCAGAGATGTGACCGATCTCCTGTCGCTCAAGATTCAGATGGGCAAACTGGATTCCTTTGCTGGAATTATCGGCCGGGATCCGAAGATGCTTCGAATCTACAAACAGATCAGGGAGATGGCCACAAACGATTACCCCATCCATATCAGCGGTGAAACCGGCACGGGAAAGGAGCTTGTGGCAACAGCGATCCACAATCAGAGCCGCCGCGGTGGCGGTTCGTTCGTACCGGTCAACTGTGGCGCCCTTCCTGAAGGCATTCTCGAATGCGAGCTCTTCGGCCATGTCAAAGGGGCCTTTACCGGGGCGGTGCGGGATAAAAAGGGGCGATTTGAACTGGCCAACAGTGGAACCCTCTTTCTGGATGAGATCGCCGATCTGCCCAAACTTGTTCAGGTGAAGATTCTCCGTGTGCTGCAGGATGGCACCTTTGAACGGGTAGGAGATGAAAAAACCCGTTCCTCGGACGTCCGCATCATCAGTGCCGCCAACCGCGACTTAAAACAGGAGGTGGAAAAAGGCCATTTCCGTCAGGATCTTTACTACCGAATCAACGTGATACCGATCCACCTGCCGCCGTTGCGCGAGAGAAAATCGGACATCCCGCTTTTGGGAGAATATTTCATCAAGGAAGCGGTGGAAGAAGGTCGGGAACCGGCCGATTTTTCAAAAGAGGCATTGGAACTGATGATCCATTATGCCTGGCCCGGCAATGTCCGGGAACTGCAGAGCGCCATCCGCTTTGCCATGGTCAGATCGACTGACCACATTATCCATCCCAAAGATCTTCCCCGAGAACTCCTGGAATCGAAAGACCAGCGCCCTTCCCCCGGCCCTTCTCGAAAACTGGATTTGGAAAGCGTCAAGGCGGCCCTTGTCAAGAGTGGAGACAATAAAGCAAAAGCAGCAAGAATATTGGGAGTGGGAAGAGCAACCCTTTATCGTTTCCTTGCGGAATTTCCTGATGCAAACTGATTAAAATGAAATGGAACAGTGAAGCGGAACAGGCCGTCTCGAGGATTCCTTTTTTCGTGCGAAAAAAGGTTAAAAAGCGTGTGGAAGAAGAAGCCATTCGATGCAAGGCTCCTGAAGTCTCCATGGAACATGTGGACGCGTGTCGAAACAAATTCCTGAATCAGATGGAAAAGGAGGTTCGAGGTTTCCAGCTGGAAAATTGCTTCGGCTCCGGAGGATGCCCCAACAGAGCGGTCGCCTTCGATGGGTTGCCGGAACAACTGGAAGATGAACTGACAAAAAGAGACCTGTTCGGCTTTTTAAAAGAAAAGGTGGGCGGTCCCCTTAAAATGCATCATGAGTTTCGTGTTTCCATCTCGGATTGCCCCAATAGCTGTTCCCGCCCCCAGATTGTGGATCTTGGCCTCATCGGCGCCTGCGAACCCCTTATTACAGAAACCGGGTGCAGTGTGTGCGGGGCTTGCGTGGAAATCTGCAAGGAAAATGCCCTGTCGCTACGCAATGAATGCCCGGAAATAGACCCATCTAAATGCGTCTTTTGTGGCGCCTGCATCAAGATTTGCCCCACGGGAACACTGAAAGCGAAGCGAAGAGGATACCGAATCCAGGTAGGAGGAAAGCTTGGGCGGCATCCAAGGCTCGGGCAGGAGTTGCGCGGCATCTACGCCCCTGAAGAGATCCGGGAAGTAGTGATCCGGTGCCTTGACCACTATCAGCGGCATTGCGAGCGTGGCGAACGTTTCGGGGAAATTCTCGATAAAACAGGCATAGCTGCTCTTCATAAAAATTGAGCACCGAAAAAAAAGTAAAAAAATCAGATTGGTTGACTTAGGTCAAGGATATTTCCGGAACCATCGTTTAGAATGCAATCCAAGCATTTCGGGAAAGAAGTTTTTCCAACTGGCCCTCTACAAATTATTCACACCTATCTCTCAGGAGGAAATATCATGTTTTGTTACCAATGTGAACAGACTGCAAAAGGCGAAGGCTGCACAAAAATCGGCGTATGCGGAAAACCATCCGACGTGGCTGCCCTTCAGGACCTGCTGCTTTATGCCCTCAAGGGGCTCTCTCTGTATGCCGTTGAAGGCCGAAAAGTCGGGGTCAATGATCCCGCAGTAAACAAACTGACCTGTCAGGCTGCTTTTTCCACACTGACCAATGTAGAATTTGACCCAAAAAGGTTCATCCCCATCATCAATCAGACCGTGGAACTCAGAGAAAAACTAAAAGGAGAAATCGGGAAAAAAGGGGGCAAAGTGGCTTTTTCGGAAGCTGCGGCAAACTTCAAACCGGAATCCACCCTTGAAGGACTCGTGAAGCAGGGAGAAACCGTAGGAGTCCATTCAGATCCCTCCATCAATCCGGACATCCTGTCCCTCCAGCAGACCCTTATTTACGGAATTAAGGGGCTCGCCGCCTATGCGGACCATGCACGGATACTGGGAAAGGAAGATGATGTCGTTTATTCCTTTCTCCATGAAGGCCTGGCAGCAACCCTGAACAAGGAACTGGGCCTGGATGAGTGGGTAGGGCTGGTTCTCAAATGCGGGGAAATCAACCTGAAGGCCATGGAACTGCTGGACGCCGCCAATACCGAGACCTACGGGCATCCGGTCCCCACAAAGGTGCCGCTGGGCACAAAAAAGGGAAAGGCCATTCTGGTTTCCGGACACGACCTGAAGGATCTGGAAGAAGTTCTCAAACAGACGGTGGGAAAAGGGATATATGTCTATACGCACGGGGAGATGCTTCCCTGCCACGGGTATCCGGAGCTGAAGAAATACTCCCACTTTTACGGGCACTACGGAACGGCATGGCAAAACCAGGCAAAGGAATTCGCCGAGTTTCCGGGCGCCATCCTGATGACGACCAACTGTATCCAGAAACCGAGGGAGTCCTACAAAGACCATATTTTCACCACGGGCCTGGTGGGCTGGCCCGGCGTAACCCACGTGAAAGGCCCCAATTTTTTACCTGTGATTGAAAAGGCCCTTTCCATGCCCGGATTCCCGGAAGACGCCAGCGGAAAAGAGGTCATGGTGGGGTTTGGAAGAAACGCGGTTCTGGGCGTGGCGGACAAAGTGATAGAGGCCGTCAAGAGCGGCGCCATTAAGCACTTTTTCTTGGTGGCAGGATGCGACGGCGCGAAACCGGGCCGAAACTACTATACGGAAATCGTAGAAAAGATTCCGGATGACTGCGTCGTCCTCACCCTTGCATGCGGCAAGTTCCGCTTTTTCGACAAAGAGTTAGGCGATATCGGCGGGATTCCACGGCTGCTGGATGTTGGGCAGTGCAACGATGCCTATTCGGCCATTCAGATAGCCGTCGCCCTGGCGGGCGCCTTTGAATGCGGCGTGAACGACCTGCCTCTCTCCATCATCCTTTCATGGTACGAACAAAAGGCGGTTGCGATCCTGCTGACCCTTCTCTACCTTGGCATCAAAGACATCCGCCTGGGACCGAGCCTGCCGGCCTTCATCACGCCCAATGTCCTGGATGTGCTGGTAAAGAATTTCAACATCATGCCCATCAGTACGCCGGATGCGGACCTGAAAGCGATTCTCGGGTAAACAATCCGGCATAACCCCCCGGCCCGTAAGATCCGGGCCGGGGCGCTCAAAAGAAAGGCATACGAGCGACGCCCGTGACCCGGGGATCACTCAAATCGAGTCAGAAACTTCTCAACAAGGTTTCAGTGTTCAGGTTTCAGGAGAACCAATAACCAGCAACGAACAACGAGCAACGAGCAACCAGTGACAATATTGAAAAGTACCAGGTATCGAGCAGGGTCGCGCAGGCACGGTAATCCTGACACCTGAAACCTGACACCTGAAACCAAAAATCAATGAGGTTTCATACGAAAGGAAAAACCCATGAAATGCCCAGGACAGGACAGCCGATACTGGAAGCCGGGAGCCATCTTTAACGTGAAATGCCCTCAATGCGACCATGACGTGGAGTTTTTTAAAGATGATCCCTCACGAAAGTGTTCTCACTGCGGTCACAAATTCCTGAACCCCAACCTCGATTTCGGTTGCGCGTCCTACTGCGAGTATGCGGAGCAGTGCATAGGGAATATCCCCCCGGAACTTCTGGCGCAGAAAGAGGATTTGCTCAAAGACCGGGTGGCAATCGAAATGAAACGGTATTTCAAACAGGATTTCAAAAGGGTGGGACATGCCATTCGAGTAGCCAGGTATGCGGAACAGATAGGACGGGAAGAACGGGGAAATCTCGCGGTGATCCTTGTATCCGCCTATCTGCACGACATCGGCATCAAGGAGGCGGAGAGAAAGTTTCAAAGCACCGCCGCAAGATATCAGGAAACCGAAGGTCCCCCCATCGCCAGGGAAATCCTGATCAAATTGGGCGCAAAGGAAGAACTCATAGACGAAGTATGTGAAATCATCGCGCATCACCATCACCCAAAAACGGACGAAACCATAAACTTTCAATGCCTTTACGACGCGGATCTGATCGTCAATATGGAAGAACATCAAAAAGAGAACCCTTCAGATCCTGAGAAATTGGCAAAGACAATTGAGAATGCCTATTTGACCGAAAGCGGCCGGAACCTGGCAAAGAAGGTGCTGTTAGACATCGTTTAAGGAGCGACCCATGAAAGTAAAACGGAAGATCATTGAGATTGATGACGAACTGTGTGACGGTTGTGGAGAATGCGTTCCGTCGTGCGCGGAAGGCGCCATTGAGCTTGTCGATGGAAAGGCCCGCGTGGTTGCGGACAAGTATTGTGACGGTCTGGGCGCCTGCATGGGTGAATGCCCCAATAACGCCCTCAGGATTATTGAGAGGGAGGCGGAGGACTTTGATGAAGAGGCGGTGGAAGCCTATCTGAAGGAGAAAGAGAGTAAGATAGAACAAGCCGAACCTGCCATTTCAAAAGGTTGTCCGTCCGCACGGGTCCAGACGTTTATTCCCCCGGCAACAGACAGGGGCCAGGCCCCATCGGATTCGCAACTTTCCCACTGGCCCATCCAGATCAATCTGATCCAGGCGTCAGCGCCTTTTTTAAAGGGAGCGGATCTCCTGGTGGCGGCCGACTGCGGCCCCGCAGCCTTCGCGGGCTTCCAGGACCTGTTGAAAGGAAAGGTGGTCATGATCGGCTGCCCGAAATTTGATGATGCGCCGGCATATATCGACAAATTTACGCAGATTTTTAAAACCGCGGGGATAAAAAGCATCACTTCCCTCATTATGGAGGTCCCCTGTTGTTCCGGACTGCCGGCCATCCTGAAAAGGGCACTGGACGCATCCGGCAAGAAGATCCCCATGGAACAGATCGTGATCAGCACACGCGGCGCCATATTGGACAGGAGGAAAGTTGCTTAAAATAAGCCATCACAACAAACCGATCCGATATTGCCCGAATAAACCATTAAAGAAGAGGGAATACGACCATGAAACTAATTGACACAATCAAGGAAAATGGCTTTAATGACTTGCACATGAGCAGGTTGCTCGTGCATGATTCGCCCTATTTCAAGATCCTCAACTTCAATTTCAAAGCCGGACAGCAACTGCCCATACATCACCATGATCTTGAAGGCCAGGTCAGCATCGCCGTCTTGGAAGGAGAAGGAGAATTCCTTGGAGAAGAGACCACGCTGCCGGCGAAGAAGGGAGATGTCCTGATTTCAGACATCAGTGAACCTCACGGGATCAAAGCAAACAGCGACATGCGTGTTCTCGTCACCATCGCGCCACCCATTTGAAAAGATTGCCATCTGAAAAAACCGGAGGAAATAAAATCCATCATGCCCATTCCCGGAAACCTGCTCACCACGGCCATGGCCGTTATGCCCCATACCGATGTGGATCGGGCACTTGAGGTGGCCCTCTCCCTGGACATACCCTTCTGGCCGCAACTCCCGAATTACAACTATTATGAAGACATGTATGTTCAGGCCTCAGAGCATTTTCCGGGGATTGTGTTGGACATGGAAAAACGAACGCTCAGATTCTCCATGGAGAAATTTGCCGTCGAGCTGGAAGAGGCCATGGCCCATTTTGACGAACCGGACTATTTCGACATCAGCGACACCTACTCGGTAGTCTACAGGCGATTTCTTGAACTGGACCTTTCAAAACGGCCGGCCATCCGGGGACAACTGGAAGGGCCCATCAGTTTCGGATTCAATGTTGCGGATGAGAATGACCGGCCGATCCTTTTCGACGACACGGTCAGACCGTTCATGATCGAATTCATGGCCAAACGGGTAAACGTTCAGCTCCAAAGGCTCAAGAAAATAAACCCCAATGCCTTTATGTTTGTGGATGAGCCGGGTCTTCAGTTCCTGTTCAGCGCCATGTCGGGATACAGCGACATGGCTGCCCGCGGGGACATGGACCTCTTTTTTTCCATGATAGAAAGGCCCCGCGGCGTTCACCTGTGCGGCAATCCCGACTGGGATTTCCTTCTGGGTATGGATCTGGACATCCTTTCTCTCGATGTGTATTCCAACGGAGAGGTTTTCGCCTCCTACACCTCCGCCATAAAAAAATTTCTGGATCGAGGAGGGACCCTGGTCTGGGGAATTGTTCCTACCAATTTTGAACCCTTCGGGATGGAAACCCTGGAATCTCTTGAAACAAGACTGGGGACAATCTGGGAGACCCTGGAAAAATCGGGGCTGGAAATTCCTTTTCTTCTTTCAAGAAGTCTTCTCTCTCCGGCCACCTGCTGTCTGATCAATCCGGACAAGGAAAAAACCGTTGAAAAGGGCTTCCAAATGATTCACGAATTATCCGGACGACTTCGCGAAAAATACAACCTCGCCTGATTGGGAGAACCTATTGGAACAGTTTGATATCGTTATCACAAATGGAACCATCCTGACCATGGATGGGCATAACAGAATCATTGAAAACGGGACAATCTGCATCAAAGGGGATACCATCGTCCGTATCATCCCCCGGGAAGGAATGAGCTTACAAGAAGCTTTAAACGCCGGAAAAACCATTGACGCCCGGGGAGGAATCGTTTTACCCGGCCTTGTCAACGGCCACACCCATGCGGCCATGAGCCTGTTCAGGGGCCTGGCGGATGATCTGCCGCTCATGGAATGGCTAAACGACTATATTTTTCCGGCGGAAAAGGGGTTGGACCCCGATTTCGTCTATACGGGAACCCTGCTTGCCTGCGCTGAAATGATCCTGTCGGGCGCCACCACCTTCTGCGACATGTACCTGTTTGAAGAAGAAACCGCAAAAGCGGCTCGGGCCGCGGGCATGAGAGCGGTCGTGGGCGAAGTCCTCTATGATTTTCCTTCGCCCAATTACGGCCCCATCGAAAAAGGCCTGGCGTATACGGAAGACCTGATCCGGCGTTGGGAGGGCGACCCGCTCATATCGATCGCGGTGGAACCCCATTCCCTGTTCACTTGCAGCCCGGACCTCCTGGTTTCCGCCAATCGGCTGGCCCTTGACCATGGAACCCGTCTCATCATCCATGTGGCCGAAACCGCGTCGGAAGTTTTGCAGGTAAAGGAACGGTACGGTAAATTGCCGTTTGAGCACCTGGATTCTCTTGGTCTTTTGGGCCCACATCTGATCGCGGACCACTGCGTTCATCTTGATGAAGCGGAGATGGAAAGGATTTCCAAAAATCATGTAAACGTCATTCATAATCCGGAAAGCAACATGAAGCTCGCCTCCGGCATTGCCCCCATCCCGGAACTCCTGGAGCGCAACATTACGGTGGGTTTGGGAACTGATGGTTGCGCATCCAACAACAACCTGGATCTTTTCACGGAAATGGACATGGCCGCCAAGCTCCAGAAAGTCAGGACGGAAGATCCCACCGTCATGGACGCACTGACCGTGATGAGGATGGCTACTATCGAGGGCGCAAAGGCACTGGGGCTTTCCCAAATTACCGGTTCCATTGAAGAGGGCAAAAAGGCCGACATCATCGTTGTGGACACGAACAAACCTCACCTCACGCCCATCTACAATCCTTATTCCGTTCTCGTCTATTCCGCCAGGGGCAATGATGTCAGCCATTCCATCATCAACGGCAGACTGGTCATGGAAGACAGGGCACTTGTGACTATCGACCTGGATGAACTCATGGATAAAGCAGCAGAGAAAGCAGCGGGAGTGAAAAAAAGGGTAGGATCATCGTCCCTTCTTTGATTTCTTTCTTTTCTTTTTCCTGTTTTCAAAAACCTGTTTTTTTTCGGAACGTGAATCCTCTCTTCCCCGGAGCCAGAGGTATACTGCCACAAGAAAAGGTTCGAACGGAATAACCAGGTTCTGGGTAAACGTCCACATGAACTCCAGAAAGAACTGCTGAACGGCACTTGAATGCGCTCTCAGGCCGGACTTCCAAAAACCATAAAATAACTGCTGCGTGCAGAACAAATAGATGAAAAGCAGGTGAACGAACAGCAAGATAAGAATAATTTCAAACAGGTAACGCTTTTGCCATCTGAAAAAAGGGAAAAGGCCGGCCACCAGGGCAACGGTAAGAGGCACATTGTACGTAAATCGCGAGACATCAAGCTTGAAGTCGGCAACCATTTCCTCCAAACCCTTTTTTGTAACCACAGGCCCCGCAAAAGAAACGGAGATGGCCTTCTTTTCCACTCCTACCGACTCCACTCTGAGCCCCGTGGTCCAGCCAGCCGGCCTTGCCCCAACCTGCGTCAGGATATAGCCGTAATAGGGTTTGACCTGTATCCACAAGATAAGCGAAAAAACGTAGACGACCAAAAAGGTCAGCACGGCAAGAAGAATTTTATTTCTTAGACGCATAGCCGACCCACACCAAAAAAAGGACGAACGCCACGGCGATCATCATTCCCTGAGCCACATAGATATGCACGTACTGGAAGTATTGCGGCAGGTAGATGCCGGTCAGACCAAGACCCGCTATCCGGAGGATATTGACGATCTGCAGGACAAGAAATCCAAGGACAACCCCCATACCCTTAATGATCCACCTGGCGGGGAAGGCCAATACGGCAATGGCATAGATCAGGAAAGCCTCCAATCCGTTGCAACCGAAACGAACATCCAGGGCCAACCCTTT
>JBBSAR010000045.1:0-15880 GCA_038252125.1 Desulfatiglandales bacterium | reverse complement strand
CCCGGTTGATGTTCCGGCAAAATAGATATCCTCACGTAGTGTTTCTTGATAGATTCCTTTCCGCAATTCTGAAATAATCGAGTTTTCAAAGCAGTTCCCATCTTCCATTCTGAAATTGTTCATCAACGATCTTAAGATTCCGGTATCCATGAAATACCATTTTGGCATTTTTTTCATACGCTTGCCGATGTTCTCGAAAAATGGCAAACTGGACCAGGCAACAAAAAGTTGACGATAATAGTTCATGAATCTGCGGATGGTGTCGGCCGAAAGCGCGCAATCTCTTGCAAGTTCGCTGATGTTCATCAACGATACGACACGGGTGGCATAAAGTTGCTCAAACCGTTCAAATGATTCTTTATTTCTCAAATCAACAATTTCTCTCAAATCCGTGTCAAGGTAGGTCTGGCGATAATTATTGAGCCATTGCTTGCGATCTTCCGGGTTTGTCCGTGTCAGGAATTCGGGATAACCGCCATACAGGGTAAATTCATGGAACTTTTCTGACAGCATGTTTGATTGTTTTGCTGGAAGATAAAATTCCGACAGTTCTGTTTCTACGTCCTTTACGGATGGTGCATATAATAGTTTTTTCAGTAAAGACTGCTCAGAGTGGCGGACAATTTCTCTAAACGACATCGGAAATAAGGTATAAATAGAAACCCTTCCCGCCAGTGATTCTTTGATTCGCCGGTTTAGCAGCAGGTGATTTGAACCCGTGATGAGAAACCGGCCCTTTCTTTCAGGTTGGATATCGACTTGAAGTTGAATTAATTCTATAAGGTCTGGCATTTGTTGTACTTCATCCAGAATAATAAGGTTTTTCCTGAAATACTCAAATTCTTTCCGAGCGTTTGCTGCTAATGTCCGTCGGGTGTCCGGGTCCTTAAGATTGTAGTACTGCATGGCAAGATCACTCTTGATGAGATGTTGCGACAGAGTGGTTTTTCCTGCCTGACGCGGACCCATAATTGCAATAACACGGTCAATTTTCAGCGAATGCTGGATATGCCGCGTCAAATCCCTCGAAAATAAATTCACTTAAACCCTCCTTGATATCATTTCAATCAAATGGGTCTCATTTTAACGACAGTATCGTCGAATTGCAATGAAAATTAGCGATATGGTCGGTATTATCCGTCTTGAGGGTCGGCTATCTAACTGCGTTACTCCAATGGGAAAGAAGTCACCCATTAACACCGAGAAAGGCCGGAAATCAGAATTAAACGCGCATTCTCGTATGGTTGGTCATTGGTGTTGCCGCCAATATTCCCGGAAGGTCAGCACTCTTTCCTTTTGTTCCGGTGAAAATAAGAAGGGCTCCACGTCCTTAGCCAGAAATTTTAAGTCCAATTCCTCTACCCTCCTGGTAAATTGATCGATTATTTCTTCTTTCCCAAGACTAAGGTATCTGGCCATGTAATCAAAATCAGGCTCTGCAACTCCCATCAAAATCGAAACATCAAACAAATCACGGCCTTTTTCACGTTTCCTCTGTAGAACTGTCATCATTTTCTGGGACAAAAGTATCGATGGAGGGGCCGTAAGGATCTGCCGGTAGAGTGTGAATTTATTCAGGAGATACATCTGGGGTTTATAAAACCTTTCCTTAGGTTCGGTGTCTATCCTTATCAATATTTTCTCGCTGGCATGCGAACTTATTCCTGACTTGTAAAGGATCTCCGGAAATTTGAGATAACAATGATATGCCCCTCGTTCAACGGTTCGGTATTCTACCAAAAATCCCTTGGTTTTCATGTCTCTGCATGCTTTTTGAAACGCTTCTTCGAATTGCCCGAATGTCAGGCCAAAATTATCAAAGTCAAGGTCTTCGGAGAAACGGGGGCTCTTCTGCAGCATCCTGATCGCTGTTCCGCCTATAAAGCTTAGAAATGTAGCCTCTTTAAGTTTAAACAGAGAATCAAGAAGTTCGTATTGCAGGTATTCCACTAAGATGCCCCGCGGGTTTCTTTTGACTACCTGCTCCGAAAAGTATTCTCCGATCTGCTCTAATGTAAGCACCTGTTAGCCCACCTTTTCAGCTTCTTTATTTGGAATGCCTGCAGGTATTTTACAAATTTTTCCCTGTTTAAGATCTCGCGAAGCCGGTCTTCATTGAACCGCAGGTTCTCAAAATCGGATTCGCTGTTGATTTTTGAGAGATTAAGGTAAAGATAGTCGAGTAGCGCCTTTTCCGGCTCAGCAATGAGGTACCGGCCGGTGTCTGTTTTTACCTCCCGATATCCCCAGAATAGTTCGCTCTTTACGTGACGATAGATAAAATGGCCAAATTTGTTATCAAAGGTGCGGTTAATCTTTCCGGTTACACTGACATAGGCATAGACCATTTCAGGAATAAATCCATAGGCTGAGAGGGCGCTCTCCAGACTCAGATAGCTGGGCTGGTAAAGTGCTGCGGCAATCTCTTCACCTCTGATTTTATCGTAATCCCTTTTAAATATATAGATGCCGTTCTTTATTTTCAGAAGATATCCCTTTTTAACCCAACGTGTTAGCTGATAATCAAAAATTTTTCCTCCGGCCAATACGATATCATTTTTTGAAAAAATGGGAATTTTTATTAATGATGTCAGGTCTTGATATTTCATATTATTATCAATAATGATAATTTAATGAAATGTAAAACTTTTTTTGCATTAAGAGTCAAAAACACCATCGCCAAAGGCTTCATCTGGTATGTATGAAAAAACCATGGAATCGAAAGTATCAGGAGTTGGCTTAATGCTCATCTAAAATCGAGACAGTCGTATTTTGGTTTATCCGAATTGTTTGGTCTAATTGGCTTCTCGCTTGGCTAAATACGTAATAATTGATGCTTTGAATTCTTCAAAATGCTGAAGGTTATTTCTCAGAATCCCGACGACGATCTCAGGATCGATTCTTTCATAAACGTGTACAACGATGTTTCGAAACCTCGCCATCTTTTCGAACGAGTCTAAATTTGATCCCTTCAAGATGTCATTCACACACCATTATTCGAAAAACGTCGGCATAGGTCTCAGGCACTCTCAGGTTTTCATCCGATATGATGTGACCGCCGATATCCAAACATGTTTCAATCATCATCTGGAGGGTCCGCTCCACAATCCTCTGAACCTTCCAATCCTTTGCATAGTCTTTCACACTGATGGAAGCGTATTCGCCTATTTGTTGGAGATATTCATCCAGTGCGGATACTTTTTGAGGGTCTTATCAACCACGCAGGTATCTTTGCTCCAAGATCCGGTATTCAATTTTTGAGAAGTCCATGTAGGTCCGCATAACCCGCGACTCGAAGAGGTGACGAGAAAAAGGAAGTTTGTCTGCCAGCACCACCCTGTTCCTGATCACCCTGGCTTTAAGGCTTGGAGACGCTGTATTCAAAAGGATGAGATCGACATTGTCCATGAGCAGTGTATCGATTAAATCCCCTAAAATCTCCATACGTTTCTCTGAAAAAGGGCCTTCCGTCAGATAGATGGCGATGTCCACATCGCTTAAGGGGCCGGCCACGCCCTTGGCCTTACTTCCAAAGAGATAGGCGAAGGCAATGTCATCTCTTCCTTGAAGATATTTTTCTACCGCAGCGAAATCTCTTGGCCGAATATCAGGCCGGTTTATGTGGCTTTTCATATTTTTTGTCCTATTTATTCGTAACTGGCTCTACCCATATCTTCACGCCTTGGGCAGGAATATGGGACACTGTCAGCTCAAAAAATCTTACCAGCAATCAATTCCTACCGCAAAATTCCATTTGGCCTTGTTTGAAATGATAACAAACATTACGGCTTAATGCTGCCAAGGGGTCTATTCAAGAACCTTTTTTCCCTTTATTTTATAGAGGTTTTCCCGGAGAAACCATGATACGCTGCCCCGGATGAATGGGACTCTCCAAATCAATCCGATTCCAGATGAGCAGTGCGGCAACCGGAACATTGAAACGCGCTGCAATGGAGGAAAGACTGTCTCCCTTTTCTATAACATAGATCCGATCATTCTTTTCAGAGCTCAGGTTTTTGACAAGCAGTGCATACCTTTCCTGAAAACCTTTGGCGCTACCCCTTGGAACCAGTATCTCATGGTCCCCCGCGTTCAGATAATGCCCTCTGATTTCCGGGTTCAAGTCCTTTATCTCTTTGAAAGAACATTTGGCCGCCTGGGCGATGATACGCAATGGGATTTCATCTTTTGATACAATATGGACTTTGTCAAAAACAGCCGGCGCATAGTAGTCCTTTTTCTCCAGATGAAAACCGAACTTTGCAGGATTCTCAAGAATCAGCTTTATGGAGAGTATTCGGAAGAGAAATCGTTGTGTTTCAAGGGGGAGGTACAGATTGTAGTAGTCTTTGGTTCCCTGTTCAAGGATCTCCGCCATCAGCCCTTTTTCACCCATGTTGTAGGCAGCCGCGGCCAAGGTCCAGGAGCCGAACTCCTCGTGCAGATCCTTGAAATATTTTATGGCAGCATCGGTGGAACGAAAGGGATTTCTCCTCTCGTCCTTGTTGCTGTCGATAATTAAGCCATACTTTTTACCCGTTTGTTGCATGAACTGCCAGAAACCCATGGCGCCCTTCTTGGATCCTGCGTGTGGTCTGAGACCACTTTCGGCTACAGAAACGTATTTGAGATCGTCAGGCAGACCATTTTGTTTCAGCATTTTTTCCATATAGGGAAAATATCTTTTTGAACGCTTTATCCACAGAATTACCTGTGGGTCGTTCCAGAGAGAAAGGAGAAATTCTTTTTCAAAACGTTCCCTGACCTCCGGGTTCTTCCATGGCGCCGGTTCCCCGCAAAAATCTTTCGGAACGGCGCTCCTGAGCGAGGAGACGAGAGATGGAGCCGAACCAACTTCCTTCTTTTCCCCAAACGCCATGGGTCGCCAAAGTGTGGACAGAAAAATGAAAATCCAGAAAGCCAATCCCACCCGTCTTCCATTCCTCCATCCCCTGTTTTTTATTTTCCTTTCGAATAATAACGTTGGATTTCTCTCCTCATTGGGATTTTTTATCCTTGTTTTTGACACAGCTCCGCCCCTTGAATCGCATGGGAAGTTAAAAAATAACTCATTAATCTCTATGTGAAATGTGTATCACTGCCTTCGGAAGCAGAGCATCCTCTTGCCCATCGCTTCGAAGGGACGTCTCGTTTATTCTCGGCTTGCTTCCCAAATCAATACGCGCGGTTTCTCTTCCAGTTTTGGCATGAATTCCTCAAATTCCTTTTTGCTGAGGACCAGCGATCGAATTTTCCGCTTGATATATCGTTCTGTTTTTCTACTCAAATCGTTCAGGTGGTATTGATCGATATCCCCGACCAACAGAAGATCGACAATGCCGTTATCTTTCCCTTCCGCATAATCATCAATCAGGTAGGCCTTTTCCAAATGTCCCAATCTGGTGACGATGCTTTCCATCACTCTGTCCATTCCCATGGCTTTGCTTACCATGGATTTCAATTCGGGAAATAGGGGATGGTCCTGATTGGCCGTATAAAGGACCTGTCGTCCATTTTTCGTGCAATTGAGCAATCTGGTTTTTGTTAATTGGTTGAGCTCTTCCCTGACGGAATTGGTTGAAAGATTGAACTCTTTTGCCAGCTCGCGAAGGTAAGAAAAGGTCTTCGGGTTGAAAAAAAACCTGGTAAGCAGTTTGATTCTGGTTTTGGAGGCGATCAGACCATCAAAAAGATTGTCCATGGAATCCCTTTTGTCATGAGTAGTTCTTATACTCATAATACAACATGGAAAAAATGGCAATAAGATTTTACCATGTCTTATTCAAAAAACCCGGCAGAATGGATTCCAGATCCGTATTTTGCTGCCAGAGAATTTGAATAGGATACATTTTTTCGGAAAATTTGTTCTCGTCTTTTCTTTGGATGTATTTCCTCTTTGAAATCCTGTGCTCTGAATAGGAGGGCATCGTGTACTTGTTCGGAGGACAACGGGGAGTAACAAAACTGGAACCGGGAATGGCTGAAACCGTTTGGTTCAGGAAGCCGCATCCTCGGAGGGAATTTCCAGCTTTTCCAGGCGATACCTCAAGGATCGCATACTTATTTCGAGGAGCTCTGTTGCTTTGGACTTAGACCCACCTGCCATTTCAAGGGCTTTAACGAGATAGTCTTTCTCGATTTCAGCCAGAACTTCATCAAGATTTATCCCATCCGGCGATAGATCCAATATTCTTCTGCGCTTTGATCCCAACCCGGATCTCACATTCGAGAGGGTAAGACTTTCGGGCAAGACAATGTTGGATGTCTCGAGAGCAACGCTTCTTTCAATGATATTTTCCAGCTCTCTTACATTGCCGGGAAATGAATATCCTCCCAGGATATCCATGGCATAGGCGGAGATCTTTCTGATATGCTTTCCCATTTCCCTGGAAAATTTTTCCAGGAAATAACCGGCGAGAAGAGGAAGGTCATTCTCCCGTTCCCGCAGAGCGGGAAGGCTTATGGGAATAACATTTAGCCTGAAATAGAGATCTTCCCTGAAATGGCCTTTAATCACCTCATCTTCAAGGTTCTTGTTGGTTGCCGAGATGAAGCGAACATCGACCTTTTTCATTTCGGTTCCACCAACAGCGGTAAATGTCCTGTCCTGAATTACCCGCAAAAGCTTTACCTGGATAACTGGAGAAAGCTCGCCTATCTCATCAAGAAAGACCGTTCCTCCATCGGCTACGTCAAACAACCCTTCCTTATCGGCAACCGCTCCCGTAAAAGCTCCCTTCTTATAGCCAAAAAGCTCGCTCTCAATAAGAGTCTCCGGAATCCCCGCACAGTTTATCACAACGATGGGCAGTTCCCGCCTACCGCTCTGGCGGTGTATGGCTTTGGCCACCAATTCTTTTCCGGTCCCGCTTTCCCCATATATCAGGACATTTGACCTGGAAGATGCAACCCTCCTTATAAGGTCATAAATCTTTTTCATTTGGGGGCTTTCCCCGATGAGAAAACCGAAATGAAGTTCTTTTTGCGACCCCGCTTCTTCCTGCCTCGGGGCTGCTTCCGATTTCAGGGCCTCTTTTACAACACGTCTAAGGTCTTTTACTTTGAAAGGCTTGGGAACATAATCAAAAGCCCCCTCCCGCATGGCCTCCACCGCATTCTCCGCGGACGAAAATGCCGAAATCATCACAACAGGAGTATCGGCATTGATTGCCTTGACTTTTTTTAAGACCTCGATTCCATCCATGCCATCCATACGAATATCCGTGATAACAAGCTGAACCTCTTGATGGTCCAGAATATCACAGGCCCTCTCGCCGCTTTCCGCCGCAACAACCTGGTATCCTTCTTTGGTCAGCATGATCTCAAGGAACTCTCGCATGCTCAATTCATCATCCACAATAAGGATTTTATGCGGGTCTTTTCCAGACAACTTTCCCTCCGACCATGGTCAAGTCCGCAATTCCCTGGAGATTCATCCCTAAAAACGGAGAATTCCGACTTTTCGAAACAATGCTTTTTTCCTCAAAAACATATCTATATTCCGGATCGATAATGGTCAAGTCGGCCGCTTCTCCTTCCATCAGACGGCCGCCACGCACACCAAGTATCCGTGCGCTGTTTAAGGAAAGCTTTGCCACAGCCTCCGGCATACTCAGAACTCCATCTCTTACAAGTTGAAGAGTCAGCGGCAGCGCTGTCTGGAAACCGATCATGCCAAAGGCCGCCCGATCAAATTCCACATCCTTTTCCAGATGGGAATGCGGGGCATGATCCGTGGCGATGGCGTCAATCACGCCTTCCGCGAGGCCCTTCTTTACCGCATCTACATCTTGTGGTCTCCTTAGTGGGGGGTTCACCTTGGCGAGCGTGTTATATCCTGTAACAGCTTCGTGGTTCAGACTGAAATAGTGGGGCGCGGTTTCAGCCGTTACCGGAATGCCTTCATTCTTTGCTCTTCTTATCAACTCAACAGATGCCGCGGTACTCACATGAGCGATATGGACGGGCCTGCCGGTCAGACCTGCAAGAGAAATTTCGCGATACACCATGATATCCTCTGCTGAACCCGGTATCCCCTGAAGTCCAATCCTAGTGGAGACCGCCCCTTCGTGCATAACCCCACCTCTGGCAAGGCTTCGATCTTCACAATGCGAGATGGGAATCAAGCCGTGGTAAAAGCTATATTCGATCGCCCTTCGCATCAGCTCGCTGTCTGCCACGGGAAACCCGTCATCTGAAATTCCGACGGCCCCGGCCTCTCGCAAATCTCCAAAATCAGTGAGGCATTCACCTTTCTGCCCCATGGTAATGGCGGCAATTGGATAAACTCGGGCAAACCCTGCTCTTTCGGCCTGCTTGAGAATGAATTCGGTGACGGAACGACAGTCATTTGGAGGATGGGTATTGGGCATGCATGCAACGGCTGTAAATCCACCGGCAGCAGCAGCCTTCGCGCCTGTAGCGATCGTTTCCTTATATTCTTCGCCGGGTTCGCGCAAGTGGCTATGCATGTCAATCAGGCCTGGGGAAACAATTTTCCCTGAAGCATCAATTACCTTCAGCTTGCCATCTGCTCTTACAGAACCTGGAGGAACGATTTCCAGAATAATGCCATTTTTTATAAAAATATCCGATCTTTCTATGGTTAGTTTGACGGGATCGACCAGACTTCCCCCCTCAATGAACGTTACCACTCCTTGCACCTCCAATCAAAAGATACAACACTGCCATTCGTACGGCCACCCCGTTTTCAACCTGGTCGAGAATAACTGAGCAAGGCCCATCGGCCACATCAGAAGTAATCTCAACGCCTCTGTTCATGGGGCCTGGATGCATAATGATAACATCCTGCCTTGCGCCCCTCAACACATTCTTGTTTAATCCGAAAAATGATGCATATTCCCTGAGGCTGGGGAAAAGAGTCTTATTTTGTCTTTCCAGTTGAATGCGCAATAAAATAATCACATCCTTGTCCTTCACGGCTTCTTTCGGATCATAAACGACCTGCACGCCCAATTTTTCGATCTCCACCGGAATCATGCTGGGAGGGCCGCATACCGTTACCCGGGCGCCGGTTTTTGTCAGCCCGATGATGTCCGATCTGGCCACTCGGCTGTGAGAGATATCCCCTATAATCGTTACCTGCAATTCCCTGAGCCTTCCTTTTTTTTCTCGTATGGTATACAGATCCAGCAGCGATTGCGTGGGATGTTCATTGATGCCGTCTCCTGCGTTAATCACACTTACATCAAGGCCCTTTGCTAAAAGATGCGGGGCGCCGCCGCAAGAGTGGCGTATAACAATAACATCCGGCCTCATCGCCTGAAGATTTTTTGCCGTATCCAACAAAGTTTCCCCTTTCACCACACTGCTTCCCGCGGCAGAAAGGCTAAACGTGTCGGCACTGAGCCTTTTCGCTGCAATTTCAAACGACGTTCGCGTTCTCGTACTCGGCTCATAAAAAAAATTCACAACGCTTTTTCCCCTCAAAGTGGGGACCTTCTTAATATCTCTTCTTGATATACCCTTAAATGATTCCGCCGTATCCAGAATAAGCTCAATATCTTGGACGGAAAGGTCCTCCATGCTCAAAAGGTCTTTATGGTCAAATGTTTTCAAAGGTAGCTCTCCCCAAAAAAAAACCCTTGTCAAATGAATTGACAAGGGGTTTTTTTTTGTTGCCTATATGTGCAATCATAAGCCAACCATCAGCTTGGTAATTAATAGTTTTAGCCCGTTTCCTCTACCATTTTATATTTTCTGCATCATATAGCCTTATGCCTGCCGATGCAAGATAAAAATTGCCACAAACAGGAGGCGTCTCCTCTATTTTCCCGCGGTTTCTTCAACAACCAGCTGCACAATAGAGACTGGCGCTCCATCCCCTTTTCGGACACCTTTCTTGACAATCCTCACACACCCTCCCGCTCTGGAGGTCAAACGGTTCCCAATCTGATCGAATAATTTATGTGCGACCTCTTTATCTTGCAAATAAGAAATCGCAAGTCGTCTTGCGTGAAGATCCCCCCGCTTTGCAAGCGTAATCATCTTTTCGGCGATGGGTCTCATTACCTTTGCCTTGGCGTCTGTAGTTTCTATCTGCTCATGCTTAAAAAAAGATGTCACCATATTTCTGAGCATCGCCCTTCTGTGGCTTGTATTCCGACTTAATTGTTTTCCTGCCTTTCTGTGCCTCATTTGCCTTACCCTCTTTCCTGACCATCTTTGGAATCAACATCTTCTTCCTGCTCAGTATCTAGTTCCTCGGCCATTTCTTCATCATTTTCCTCATCGTCGTCAATCCTGTCCTCTTCATCGGTATCCTGGGGAAAATATTCATCATAGGTTTCATTTTCTTCTTCCCCTTCCTCCATTTCATGCACGACTGGGAACTTATTTAGCTTCATCCCGAGAGAAAGCCCCATTTCTTCAAGAATGGCCTTGATTTCATTCAGCGATTTTCTACCAAAATTCTTGGTTTTAAGCATTTCGCTTTCCGTCTTTTGAACAAGCTCACCAATCAGCGAAATCTTAGCGTTTTGAAGACAGTTAGCCGATCGCACCGACAATTCCAGCTCAGATACGGGCCTGAAAAGATTATCGTTAAGCTTTTCCTTTTCTTCCTCTTCCTCTTCTTCCTCAGGCTCGGGCTCCTCCTCAAAGTTGATGAAAGGATTCATCTGCTCCTTCAAAATCTTTGCAGCAAAAGCAACCGCATCTTCCGGAGTAACACTCCCGTCGGTCCACACCTCCAGCGTTAACTTATCATAATCAGTAATCTGTCCAACCCTTGCATTGGTAACTCTGTAATTTACCCGCTGAATGCAGGAAAATGCCGCGTCTATGGCAATCAC
Source organism: Desulfatiglandales bacterium (assembly GCA_038252125.1). Taxonomy (GTDB): domain Bacteria; phylum Desulfobacterota; class DSM-4660; order Desulfatiglandales; family Desulfatiglandaceae; genus DUZB01. Next base: position 5,066 of record JBBSAR010000045.1, on the reverse strand, counting down.
GCCAAGGGGCATATCCGCGGTCTTGTTCCTCTCGGCAGGGCTGTAACCTTTCCCAACCCTAACAACCATCTCTAAATCTAATTTTCCCTCTTCATTCAAGGTGGCGATATGCTGTTCCGGATTTAAAATTTCCACCGATCCATCGCTCTCGATATCACCGGCTGTAGCTTCCCCCTGGCCTTCCTTTTTAAGATGAACAACAGCTTCTTCAGAATCAATAAGCTTAAGTCGCACCTCCTTAAGATTCAGCACGATATCCGTCATATCCTCCAAAACGCCGGGAATGGTGGAGAACTCATGAAGCACTCCATCACAATTCATAGAAACAATTGCTGACCCCTGCAGAGAAGAAAGGAGGATGCGTCGCAGGGAATTGCCTATGGTAATTCCGAATCCTCTCTCAAGAGGTTCACACTCGAATTTCCCGTAAGACCCTGTATAGCTCTTCTGGTCTAACTCAATACGCTTCGGTTTGATCAACTCCCGCCAATTTCTGCTTTTTAGATCTACCAAAAAAAGCTCCCCCTGTTCCATATAGGTTTTCCCATTGTCAAATCCTCAGGGCCTACCTGCATACCCTGGCCCAGATAGCCTTATTTGGAATACAATTCAACAATCAGCTGTTCCTGGATTGGCATAGTAAGGGCTTCTCTGTTCGGCAGAGCTTTAAAGGTACCCAAAAATTTTTCCTTGTCCACTTCAATCCAATCCGGTATACCTCTTCTGACCACCGTTTCCTTTGCTTCTATAATCTGGGGAATCTTTTCACTTTTTTCTTTCGCCTTGACGACATCCCCGGGCTTGATCTGGAAAGACGGAATATTCACCTTTTTGTCATTCACCAAAAAATGGTTATGCCGAATTAATTGTCTCGATTGCGTTCGGGATGACGCAAAACCCATCCTGTACACCACGTTATCAAATCGCGATTCCAATAACAGCAACAAGTTTATGCCTGTAATTCCCTTTTTTCTGTCAGCCTTGTAATAATAACCTCTGAACTGCTTTTCAAGCACTCCATAAATTCTTTTTACTTTTTGCTTTTCCCTGAGCTGGACACCATAATCAGACAGTTTACCCGCACGCCTTTGACCATGTTGTCCGGGCGCATAAGATCGTCGCTCAAACGCGCATTTATCTCCGTAACAGCGATCCCCCTTCAAAAACAATTTCAGGTTTTCTCGTCTGCACAGCCTGCATGATGAATCAGTATATCTGGCCAAATCAGCCTCTCCTGTCTCTTTAAAATATAGTAATTGCACCCATCCGGAATAAGACTTCCGTCTTACCCCGGATGATCACACTCGTCTCCTTTTCGGAGGTCTGCATCCATTGTGCGGTATAGGCGTAACATCCCTTATAACAGTCACGGTAAACCCATCCACCTGAAGCGATCTCAAAGCGGCTTCTCGTCCCACACCTGGCCCCTTAACGCGAACCTCGGCAATCCTCATACCGTGTTCCATAGCCTTTTTCAAGGCGTCTTTTCCTGCAATCTGTCCCGCAAAAGGAGTGCTTTTCCTGGATCCTTTGATGCCGCCACGCCCTGCACTGGATTGGGCAATCACATTACCAGACAAATCCGTAATCGTAACAATGGTATTGTTGAAGGTAGACTGAATGTGGATAATGCCAGATGGCACATTTTTTTTCTCTTTCCGGGTTTTGCCTTTTCTTTTTGCTGTTTTTGCCATTATCGTTCCTCAGGTTCTATTTTTTTCTCTTTCCCATCACCGCGCGTCGGGGACCTTTTCGTGTCCTAGCATTTGTACTGGTTCTCTGTCCTCTGACAGGGAGCCCCCTCCTGTGCCGGAGCCCGCGATAGACGCCCAGATCCATTAGCCGCTTAATATTCATGGAAATTTCGCGTCTAAGATCCCCTTCAACCTTATGCTTTTCGTCTAAAATCTTTCTAATTGCCGCGATCTGTTCAGCGGCCAGATCATCCGACGACATATTAAAGTCTATCCCTGCTTCGAGAAGAATCTTTTGCGAGCTGCTTCTTCCTATTCCGTAGATATAAGTAAGAGCAATCTCGATTCTTTTAGCTCTTGGTAAATCAACTCCGGCGATTCTTGCCAATCTCTGACTCCTCTTCTCTTAAAGTTAACAACGCCCAGCGAACCAAAGTCCCTGTCTTGCGGTAATTTACGGATTGATCCAAAAAAAGCAAACGGTATGCCACTGAAGGATTATCCCTGGCGCTGCTTATGCCGTGGATTTTCACAAATAACCCTTACGATACCATTTCGCCTGATAATTTTACAGTTCTTACAAATTTTCTTTACTGATGGTCTCACTTTCATGGCTGAAAAGGCCTCCACGCCTGCGACAAGTATCCGGACCCCCGCATACTTCTCTTACTTCTCCCCTCTATAGATTATCCTGCCCTTGCTGACATCATAAGGAGACAGTTCTACACTAACCGTATCTCCAGGGAGAATTCTGATGAAATTTTTTCTCATTTTTCCCGAGATATGCCCCAAAACACGATGACCGTTCTTGAGCTCAACCCTGAACATCGCATTTGGCAAGGTCTCTATGACCACCCCCTGCACTTCAAGGGCTTCTTCTTTGGCCATTGCTTTTTCTCTATAATCTTTCAGCAACGATAAAGATGCAAAATCAATCGAATTATTTCGAATATATCCATTCCGTTTATACCCTGCACTATCTACTTTTCCCAAATCCCTTTTTCATAAAACCCTCATAATGTCTTGTCAACATATGGGATTCGATCTGGTTTGTAGTATCCATTGCCACACCGACAACAATTAACAGCGCAGTGCCCCCAAAATAGAAAGGGACGTGAAGATTATAGATGAGTATATTGGGCAGAACACAAACCGCGGAAACATAAATAGCCCCTGAGAACGTAAGTCTTGTAAGAACCCTGTCAATATATTCCGCAGTATTCCTTCCCGGACGTATTCCCGGAATGAATCCACCTGACTTTTTCATATTATCCGCCACATCCACCGGATTGAAATGCACCGCAGTATAAAAGTAGCAGAAAAAGAAAATAAAACCCACATAGATCAGAGTATAAACGATATGCCCGGGCGAAAGGGCGCCAACCACGTTCTGCAGCCACGGAAATTTATCCACGCTCATAAAATTCGCAATGGTTGCGGGAAACATGATAATGGACGACGCAAAAATAGGGGGAATAACGCCAGCCGTATTCACCTTCAATGGGAGATGCGTGCTCTGCCCCCCGTACATCTTCCGTCCCACAACCCTTTTGGCATATTGAACGGGTATCCTTCTCTGCCCCCTTTCAACAAAAACGATGGCGCCAATTACGGCAATCATGACCGCTACGAGAAGGATCATGAAAAAGGGGGTGATTTCGCCTGTACCCATCAATCGAAAACTGTTGGCTACCGCAACGGGGAACCCTGCCACAATTCCTGCATAAATAATCATAGATATTCCGTTGCCAATTCCCCTTTCAGTGATCTGCTCGCCCACCCACATGAGGAAGGCCGTTCCAGCCGTCAAGGTAATCACCGTGAGAAGCCTGAATCCCCAACCCCCAACAGGTACAATCAGAACCCCCCCGGGGCTTGACATGTTCTCCAGACCCACGGCGATTCCAAAACCTTGCACCACACTTAAAACCACCGTTCCATACCGGGTGTATTGCGTTATTTTCTTTCTGCCCTGATCCCCCTCTTTTTTCAGTTTTTCCAGATAGGGAACAACCACCGTCATAAGCTCCAGACTAATCGATGCACTGATGTACGGCATGATGCCAAGCGCCATCACGGACATCTGGCTCAGTGCGCCTCCGGAAAACATGTCGAACAGTCCAAAAAGAGTCCCTTGTTTAGAACTGAAAAAAGCGGAAAGGGCCGCTCCATCAATCCCGGGAGTCGGGATATGACAACCCAATCGGTAAACCGCAAGCATCAAGAGTGTAAAAAGAATCTTCTTTTTCAACTCCGGGATTTTGCCAATATTCTGAAATCCACCAATCATAGCCTTTTCTCACAGAACAGCAAACCGATCGGGGAGAACGACAGATCTCACCGATAGAAATGCCTAAACAATTTCGATTTTTCCACCTGCAGCCTCGATCTTCTGCCGCGCAGACCGACTCACCTTATCGACCTTAATTACCACAGGACTCGATATTTCTCCCCCACCAAGAAGTTTGACTTCACCCGTGCTCTTCTTGATCAACCCTGCAGCGTGCAGCGCTTCCCTGTCAATAACCCTGTTTTCCTCAAAATTCTTCAGGTCGTCCAGGTTCACTAAAAAGTATTCCTTTTTAAACAGGTTTGTAAACCCACGTTTTGGCAGTCGCCTATGAATCGGCATCTGTCCACCCTCAAAACCCGGGCGAACCCCTCCCCCAGAACGCGAATTCTGGCCTTTATGCCCACGACAAGCTGTCTTACCGTGGCCCGATCCCGGGCCTCTACCTACTCTTTTTCTCTTTTTTCTGGAACCCTCAGCGGGCGAAAGATCATGAATTCTCATTCCATATCCCCGTATATCAACCGATCTTAACCAGGAAGGAAACCTTGTTAATCATACCCCTTACGGCCGATGTGTTATTTAGTTCGACGACCTTGTGCAGACGAGTCAAGCCCAACCCCCGCAAGGTGTCCCTAATTTGCTTGTTTCTTCCTATCCCGCTCTTCTTAAGCGTTACTCGTATTTTCTCTGACATTTCCGCTGTCCCCTATCTTCTACCTGCCCCGCACTTCTTTTTCGCTCGGTGCAACTTCCCAAACGATCCTTTGCTACATCCCAAGCCGCATTAAGCGTTCATTTCCTCTAATGGCAGCCCTCGACGGGCAGCCATTTCCATAGGACTTCGCAAATACCGCAATCCCATAATGGTTGCTCTAACGATATTATGCGGATTGTGAGAACCCAGACATTTTGTCAGAATATTCTGAATGCCGGCTGCCTCAAGCACGGCCATCACTGCCCCGCCCGCAATCAGCCCTGTACCTGGCCCCGCAGGCTTTAACAGAACTCGACCGGCTCCCCATTTTCCGATAACCTCATAGGGGACGGTTCCATCCAAAAGCTTTACATGGAACATATCT
>JBBSAR010000044.1:0-16088 GCA_038252125.1 Desulfatiglandales bacterium | reverse complement strand
TGCTTGAAAACGGGGGATTTGCCGTAACCGCCGAGTGCGGACCGCCCAAAGGGGCAGATCCGGAAATCGTACGCAAAAAGGGAGAACTGCTCAGGGGAAACGTGGATGCGGTGAACGTAACGGATAACCAGACCGCCATCGTCCGTATGTCCAGTCTCGCTGCCTGCGCACTGCTGAAACAGGCCGGGCTGGACCCTGTCCTTCAGATGGTTGTTCGCGATCGAAACCGGATTGCGCTCCAATCCGACGTCCTGGGGGCATCCGCTCTGGGCATAAGGAACCTCCTTTGTCTTTCGGGAGATCACCAGATATTTGGAAATCAACCCGATGCCGTAGGCGTTTTCGATCTGGATTCCATGCAGTTCCTCCAGGTGGTTAAAGGGATGCGGGATAAGGGTGTTATTCTTGGCGATGACCCGTTACAGACGCACCCTGACATGTTCCTCGGGGCCGCTGCTAACCCATTTGCCGATCCGAAAGAATTCAGAATTGTCCGGCTCGCAAAAAAGATCCAGGCGGGCGCCGATTTTATCCAGACCCAGTGCATCTACAATCTGGAGAGGTTCGAATCTTGGCTCTCCATGGCCCGGGACAGGGGACTCACGGAAAAGGTTTTTATCCTTGGAGGCGTTACGCCCCTCAAAACCGCTGGTATGGCGCGATACATGAAGAGCCGTGTTTCGGGAATGGACATCCCTGATGCAGTCATTCGAAGGATGGAAGGGGTTCCAAAGGAAAAGCAGCGAGAGGAAGGGATCAATATCTGCGTAGAGACCATTGCTCGCCTCAAAGAGCTCGAAGGGGTCAACGGTGTTCATATCATGGCCATTGAGTGGGAAGAGGCGGTGAAAGAAATTGCTGAAAGGGCGGGGCTCCTGCCGAGACCCGTTTATGAGGAAGGGTAGGGAGCTGCTTATGCCATCCAAGTATGTGATTCATGTAAAGGAAGTTCCCCACCGGTTCGAAGCGGTTTCAAAGTCCGGAATCATTGCGTGGGAGGAAGGTTGCCTGCGTTGCGCTGTGTGCGTTAAAACGAGGTGTATCTATGGCGTCTATGAAAAGCGCGGGCTTCATGCGAGACAGATGATCGATTCCATCGATAATCAGTGCATGAACTGCCTTCGTTGCGTGCAGAGTTGCCCCGGCCAACTCATACACAAATCGGTCAATCCCGAATTTAAGGCGATGGGAGATTCTCACTGGACCCCCAACATTATCGCCAACCTGTGGATGCAGGCCAAGACAGGAAAAATCCCCGTCTCCGGAGCGGGATATCCCGGTCCGTTCAGCGGACCCGGCTTCGATTCCATGTGGACCGATATGTCGGAGATCGTCAGGCCCACGAGAGACGGCATCCATGGCAGGGAATACATCAGTACGGCAATCGATCTGGGAAAAACTCCGGAATTTCTGAGACTGTCCGAAGATGGCAGTCTGAGGAATGACGAAACTTCGGTGTTGAATATTCCATTGCCCATAATCCTGCGAATGCCCCCGTTTGGGGCAACAGGACCTTCTACGATTGTCGGCTGGGCCCTTGCGGCCCGGAGACTGGGCACTCTTTTCAGCGCCCCGGTGGGCGTATTGGAGTCCCTCAAGCCGGATTTTGCACCCGGTTTGATGGCCGAGTGTTCTCCGGGAGGCGAGGATCTGGGGCGTGTACCGGCCGGCAGCAGACTGGTGGAGATCCCGTGGTCCGAAGACTGGAAATCCCGGGTGGCCGCGGTCTTGAAGAAAGATCCCTCTCTGCTGATTTCGGTGCGGGTCCCCATGGCGGAAGGGATGGAAGAAAGGTCGCTTGCTCTGGCCCGGGAGGGTGTTGCGATTATCCACCTTGAAGGAAGCATGAGCGGACTTTTTCTGGACGACAAGACGCGATATGTAAAGGAAGGCATTCGCAGCGTCCACGGGGAGCTTGTGAAAGCAAATATTCGTGATACCATGACCCTGCTGGTGAGCGGCGGAATATCCCTTGCAGAGCATGTCGCGAAATCGATGCTTTGCGGCGCCGACGGTGTCTTTGTTGATTTTCCCGCTCTGATTGCATTGGAATGCAGAATGTGTCGTCGCTGTACGGAAGGGCTTTCGTGCCCGGTGGATATTGATCAGGCCCCCGCGGGATGGGTGGCGGCAAGAGTGGTGAACCTTGTCGGCGCCTGGCATAACCAGCTTCTGGAATTAATGGGCGCCATGGGAATCAGGGATGCGAGGCGGCTTCGAGGAGAAGTTGGACGGGCCATGTTTTTTGAAGAACTGGACGAAAAAACCTTCGGTCCCATGGGAGATGTTGAGGAGGGATGTGAACTTGAATAATGTGGAATCGTTTCAATTGCCGGGAGTGGTGCGGACGCCATCCCGTTTCAGGAACCCCATAGGAAAATACAGGCTGAACCGATCCAATGCCTGTACCGCTTGCGGAAAATGCGTGGAATTGTGCCCAACCGGGGTTCATGTGGTGAGGAGAGGAAAGGTCTTTGTTGAAAATCCTTACCTTTGCGTGGGCAATGATTGCCCTGATCCGTGTCATAAGGCGTGTCCGGAAGGCGCGCTCACTTTGCGAAGAAACGCCGACTTTGATGTGATGGGAGATGCCCGGTGGCCGGCGGATCTTCTGGCTTCCACATGGCATATGGCGGAATTCGGCAAAGTTCCCGATAAAGGGCTGGAATATAAACTCGGAGCTTCCGGAGGAGGGTTCGATAAACTTCGTCTTCTGTTTAAGAAGGGTAAGAGCGCTGTTGAAGAACTTGGGGATGACGAGTTTGATATGGGAGTGGTGCTGAACCGGCGGAATGATAATGCGCACAGGGTGCGGACGGAAGTCCCCTTTTACGGTGGCGGCATGTCTTACGGTTCCGTCAGCATTACCACCATGCTCAGCAGGATCAAGGCCGCCGTGGCCTTGGGCACCTTTTGCTGTACCGGTGAAGGGGGCTATCCGGATGAACTGAAACCCTATGACGACCACGTAATTACCCAGGTCGCCACCGGGCTTTTCGGTGTTCGGGAAGAAACGATCCAGCGTGTGAAGATCGTGGAATTTAAATATGCCCAGGGGGCGAAACCGGGTCTGGGAGGGCATCTTTTAGGCGATAAGGTAACCCCCGGAGTGGCCAGGATGAGAGAGGCCGTGGTAGGATATCCTTTGTTTTCGCCTTTTCCCTTTCACAGTGTCTATTCGGTTGAGGATCACAAAAAGCATGTGGACTGGATCAAGGCCATGAACCCGAAGGCCATTGTCTCCGTAAAGGTTTCAACGCCCACGGATGTGGATATGGTGGCTGTGGGCAGTTACTATGCCGGCGCCCATATCATTCACCTTGATGGAAGTTATGGCGGCACGGGCGCCGCTCCCGACATAGCGAAAAAGAATATTGCCATGCCTCTGGAGTATGCCCTCCCCAAGGTGCATCAGTTCTTGAAGGAAGAAGGGGTGCGGGACAGATTAACCGTTATTGCCAGTGGCGGCATCAGGAATCCCCACGACGTGGCAAAGGCCATTGCGCTTGGCGCGGATGGCGTCTGCACAGGGACGGCGGATCTGGTGGCCCTGGAGTGTATCCGTTGCCACAAGTGTGAAAGCGGCAGGGGCTGCGCGAGGGGTATCGCTACGACGGATGCGGAATTGATGGAATTGATTCAATTGGAATGGGGTAAACAGCGCATTGTCAACATGTTCCTGGCGTGGAGACGGGAGTTGATCCGAATTCTGAAAAGGCTGGGAATGAAAAGCATCAAAGAGCTCGTGGGACGTACCGACTGCCTTACCCATATCGATTACATGAAGAAAAGAGCATAAAAGGTTATAATCATGAATAAAAGTAACTTAATAGAGAAAATAATCGAATCGAGAAAATCGATCGTGAAAGGCCTGCCGGCGAGGCCCTGCTTCGAAACGGAGGCTGAAGGAGGTTGCGGCGTTACCGGTTTCGCCTGCAGCATCCCCGTGCGAGGCAAGCATATTTACGAGCCTTCCAAACAAATGCATAACCGGGGAAACGGTCGCGGCGGTGGAATTGCGGCCATGGGTTTTGATCCCAGGATGCTGGGGGTTTCCCGGGAAGTTCTCACGGATGATTATATCCTGCAGATAGCGCTGCTTCAGGAAGATTCCCTGGAAAGTCTTGAAAATCAGTTTATCAAACCTTATTTTCAAATCGATTTCTACGAGCGCATACCCCATGTCCAGGATTACAGGGATATTGAAGGGCTTGACGTCCGTCCTCCGGAAGTGGTCCGGTATTTTGTCAAGGTGAAATCGGAAGTGCTGGATGATTTCATCAAAAAAAACAATATGACCGGTATTTCCAGGAGACAGGCGGAAGATGAGTTTGTTTATCAGAACAGTTACAACCTCAACCGAAAATATTATGACGCCTATGGAGAACAGCACGCCTTTGTCCTTTCCCATGGACGTGATTTTTTTATTTTAAAAATAGTAGGTTATGCTGAAAAGGTCGTCCAATACTATAAGCTTGATGATTTCAAGGCCCACATCTGGATCGCCCATCAGCGCTACCCCACCAAAGGCAAAGTGTGGCACCCCGCGGGCGCCCATCCCTTTATCGGTATGAATGAGGCCTTGGTGCACAACGGCGATTTCGCCAATTACCATTCCGTGGCGGAATATCTGAGCCAGAGAAATATTTACCCGCTTTTCCTGACGGATACGGAAGTGTCTGTTCTGCTGTTCGATCTATACAGCCGTACCTACGGTTATCCCCTCGAGTATGTGATTGAGGCCCTGGCGCCCACCATGGAGAGGGATTTCGACCAGCTTTCGCCCGAAAAGCAGAAGATCTATCGGGCTATTCAGGCGTGTCATGTGCACGGCTCGCCTGACGGCCCCTGGTTCTTCATTATCGCCCGCAACGATACGGCTAAGGAACGTCTGCAACTCATCGGGATAACGGATACGGCCATGCTTCGTCCCCAGGTTTTCGCCCTGCATGACGGGCAGGTCCAGGTGGGGCTTGTTTGTTCTGAGAAGCAGGCCATCGACGCCACGCTAAAGAGTCTTGCCGCGGAAGATCCCCGTGTGGGGACCGTGGCCGATCATTATTGGAATGCACGAGGCGGCAGTTATACTGATGGCGGTTCCTTTATTTTCAACCTGGAGAAGAGAGAAGGCCCCGGACTTGAGAGAAGGCTGTCGTGCGTCGATAAATTCGGCAGGGAAATTACTGCTCCGAAGGGGCAAGCGCCCTACCTTCCAGGTCGGGTTTATTACGTGGTGGATGATGAAAACAGGGGAAGGTTTGACATCTCCGAATTTTATGAGCTGCAGCGTCCCGACCTCCTCTTTGACTATGTGAAAAACGGGTTGAAAGATTGGGATTATGCGGACCTGATGGATTGCCTGAAGGAAATCAGGGGGTGGGCACTCAAAAATGATGCGCATATGGAGATTTCTCTTACGGCTCTGACATCGCTTCTGGATATGCGCTATCCGACGTTTGACAAGAAGAGGCGTTCCGTTCTGCAAATGTTGAACCAGACGCTGGACACCATGTTCCGCAATTTTCCATCCCTTGCGAGGGAGGACAACAAATCCAAATATCGACTTATCGATTGGGAAACCAGGCAGTTTTTCAGGGGACCGTCCTACGAGGAAAGTGTTCTGATAATCGACGCCTCGCTCTTTCCACCCGAAGGCGATAACTGTGACAGCAGGCTCCTGTCGGAGGCGTTCAAGAGGGGATGGAGACGTTTTATTGTCTTTGGTCTGAAAGGTCAGCGTTTTCACGGTTGTGGACTTGGGCCCGATTCGGGTGGCGTTCGCATAGACATCTACGGCAGTTCGGGCGATTACATCGGATCCGGCATTGACGGGCTTTCCGTATATATTCACGGCGATGCCCAGGACCAGCTGGGACAGATCATGAAGTCCGGAAAGATGGTGATCTACGGCGGCACGGGGCAGACCTTCATGTACGGCGCAAAAGGGGGCCATGTCTATGTGATGGGAAACGCGGCAGGGCGGCCGCTTATTAATGCCGTGGGAAAACCGAAAGTGGTGATCAACGGGACCTGTCTGGATTATCTGGGGGAATCGTTCATGGCTGGAGATCCGTTCAACGAAGGGGGATTTGTTGTCTTGAACGGAATTGAATTTGATGATATGGGAAATGTAAGATCCCAGCCCACCCCCTACCCCGGGTCCAACCTTTTTTCTCTGGCTTCGGGCGGGGCGGTCTATGTGCGGGATCCTTTCCAAATGATAGACGAACAGCAGCTCAATGGCGGCGAGGTGGTTCCCCTTCAGGAAAGAGACTGGGAGTTGATCCTCCCGTACCTCAAGGAAAATGAGTCTCTGTTCGGAATTTCCATTGAACGGGACCTGCTTACAGTGGAGGGTATCCGCAAAGATCCCCTTGTTGTGTATCGAAAAGTGCAGCCAAAGAAGGCGACGGTGGATGTGAAAATTGATGGATTAGAAGAATGGGGAGAGGATTAATATGAAGAAAATCGAGGCCATTATCAAACCTTTCAAACTGGACGATGTGAAAGGCGCAGTTCTGAAGCTGGGTGTAAGCGGCATTACCATTACGGAAGTGAAAGGCTTTGGAAGGCAAAAAGGCCACAAAGAAATATACAGGGGTGCGGAGTATGTGGTGGATTTCCTGCCCAAAGTGAAGATGGAGGTGGTTGTCGCTTCCGATATGGTTCCAAGGGTGGTGGAGGCCATCAAAGAAAATGCCTATACGGGAGAGATCGGCGACGGAAAAATATTCATCACTCCCGTGGAGAAGGCTATTCGTATCAGGACGGGTGAGGAAGACAGGGACGCGGTGTAGCTGCCTATCATGGCCGTCAGACCCCCATCCAGAGAGATTGTCGACGAATTTTTGGCGGCAAAGGACGTCCTCTTTCGAGATGACCTGAAAGCTTGTACAGGGATAGAAATTGTACGGAAGTACAGCGCTCTCATGGATGGGCTTATCCAGGGCCTTTTTGCCGTCGCCGGATTTGATCGGGAAAACGGCAAGGAGAAAGCAGGGGAGCTGGCTGTTGTAGCTCTGGGAAGCTATGGAAGGGGAGAGCTCTGCTGTCATTCCGACGTAGATTTCACGATCATTCATCAGGAGCCGCTGTCTGCTCGGATGCGCGAAATGATCCCCCTGGTCCTTTATCCCATGTGGGATGCGGGACTGGAAGTGGGGCATTCCATCCTGACCTTCCGCGAATGTATTCACCTTTCCATGAATGATTTCAGAGTGTTTACCTCCTTGTTGGATGCCAGGTTCGTGCTGGGCTCTCGATCTTTCTTTACGCTTTTTCAAGACGCCCTGTGGGCCGGTATTTTCAGAGAAAAAGAAAAACTGCTGGGGAAATTTCTGCTTTCCAGGAAAAAGAGGGTAGAAAAATACGATTCTGAAAATTTCTTTGTGGAACCCGACTTGAAAGAGGGGCCCGGGGGCCTGAGAGATCTTCATCTGATGGCATGGATGGCGAGAGTCTATTTCAACTCCGGACAGTTCAAGGAGATGCGGAGATTTTCAGAGTTCAGCTATTTTGAATTCGACGATTTAGACGAATCAAGAGCTTTTCTGCTGAAGATCAGAAATCATCTTCATTTCTTGACCGGCCGCAAAGAGGACCGCCTGCTTCTTTGCCATCAGGAGGCCATGTCGCGGCTCTTGGATTACGGGGAGAACCCCGAGGCTTCAGGGCCGGAAAACCTCATGAGGGATCTTTATCTTCATCTGAACAGGGTGCGATACGGCTACGAAGAATTTCATACCAAAGCGATCGACATGATCGATCCCCAGCCCATGGAAACGGATCCGGAAAAGGTTTCTTCGGAATTCCGGATCATGAAAGGCAATATCGTTCTCAAGGATGGTTTTCTCTCGGAAAGGGATCCCATGATCATCCTGCGGGGATTGTATGAGGCGAATCAGAGCGGCCTCTTTATCGGTTCCGGTTTCATATGGGAGGCAAAAAAAATCCTTTCGAGGGAGGGGAAATTTCTTGCCCAACTCCCGGAAGCCAGAAAACTGTTCCTGAAAATCATCCTCAAGCCTGAGAATGCAAGGATAATCCGGCTGCTGCTTGAAATTGGCTTGATCACCCTTTTCATCCCTGAATTTAAAAAGCTAAGAAATCTGGCGCAGTTCGGCTTTTATCATGTAATGACGGCAGATCTCCACTCCCTGAGGACGCTGGAGATTATCGGCGAAATGGCGAGAGGGGCATACGACGAGCGATGGGGTCTGTTCAGGGAAGTTTTTGAGCACGTCACTCATCCTGACCGGCTTTTGCTTGCAGGTCTTTTGCACGATATCGGAAAAGGGCGGGGGGGAAACCATGCCGAAAAAGGAAGCATGCTGGCGCCGGGTATTATTAAACGGTTAGGGCTCGACGACAGGGTCGGTGAAACCATTTCATTGCTGGTGTTGCATCACCTGGTGCTCTCCAATGTCTCCCAGCGACGGGACCTGAACGAGGAGAAAACGGTTGTACAGGTTGCCCAGGTTGTACAGGACGTGGACATCCTGCATATGTTGTTTCTCCTGAATGTGGCTGACAGTTTTGCTACCGGCCCCATGGCCAGGAGCGACTGGAAAATATTCCTGCTTATCGAACTCTATTTGAAAGTGAGACGTATTCTTGAAAGCGGAATTTTGGCTACGCCGGACGCGACGCGCGAAATTACCTTGAAAAAAGAAGCCGTCCGTAATGAACTGGCGGAATTTTTTAGAGAAGAAGACATCCTGCAGCTGATTGAACAGGTTTCTTCGCGCTATTTTTTAAATATATCACCGGAGGAAATGTCCAGCCATTTTCGTATGGCTTTGACCCTTGGGGAGGATGCGTATCTGTGGGAGCTCAAGAAAATACGTGATGCCTCCGTAACCAGGGTGATCCTGTGTACCCACGATAGACCCGGGTTGTTCAGCAGGATGGTCGGTGTGTTTACATTGAACAATATGGAGGTCTTGTCGGCCAGAATCTTTACTCTCAAAAATGGACTCGTGTTCGATGTATTCGAGGTTACGAACCCCCCGGACCGATTCAGACAGGAAGAGCAGTGGCTTCGAACCGGTAAAGATCTCGGCGCGGCCCTGGGCAATGATCTGCCTCTGGATAGACTGATTCTTGACAAAATGCAGGCCGTGATTGATCCCGCGGGATATGGCGGATCGGTAAAAAAGAAGGTGAAGGTAGATAATGAAAGCTCCGATTTCTTCACCATCATTGAGGTGAACTCCGGTTCAAGGATGGGCCTGCTCTATGATCTGGCCAAGGAAATATCGGCCTCGGGGTTGGATATCCGGTCGGCAAAAGTTTCCAGTGATCGGGAAAGAATGACAGGCGTTTTTTATGTGAGGGATTCGGATGGCCAGAAAATTTATGATGAGGAACAGATCGAAGTTTTGCGGGAAAGATTGATGAAAGTGCAGGGAATACGAACATGAAAGCCTTACTGGTTTTGGAAGACGGTGCGGTATTTAGCGGACGTTCTTTCACGGGACACTGTGAAAATACGGGAGAAGTGGTATTTAACACGAGCATGTCGGGTTACCAGGAGATTCTTACCGATCCTTCCTATTGCGGCCAGATGGTAACCATGACATACCCTCTGATCGGCAGTTACGGGATAAACGAGGAGGATGTGGAATCCGATCGCATACAGGTCAGGGCGTTGTTGGTAAAAGAATATCAGAAATTTCCAAGCAATTACCGATCGCAAAAGACCTTATCCGACTATTTGACGGCAAACGGCATTCCGGGTATCGAAGGAATAGACACCCGCGCCCTTACGAGATATATAAGGCTTAAAGGGGCTATGAAGGCCATATTGTCCACAAGAGATTTGGATCCGGCATCCCTGAAAAAAAAGGCCCTTGCAGCTCCCGGCATGGTGGGGGCTGATCTGGTCAAAGTGGTGACCTGTAAGGATCCTTTTCTATGGCAGGGAGGGAAAGTCGTAAAACTTAGTCGTGGGCTTGAAGGGTTCCGCTGGCCGGAAGGGCGGGGTTCTTTTCGCGTGGTGGCCATGGATTACGGGATCAAATACAATATTCTTCGAAGCCTTGAAAGGCGGGGGTGCTCCATCCTCGTCCTGCCCGCGGAGACTGACTCGAAAACCATTGATCTCCTTTCTCCCCGGGGGCTCTTCTTGAGCAATGGACCGGGGGATCCCGCGGCGGTGCCCTATGCCGTGAATATGATTCGCGGCCAGTTGGGAAGACGACCGATTTTCGGGATCTGTCTGGGACACCAGTTGATCGGATTGGCCCTTGGCGCATCCACATTCAAGCTGAAATTCGGGCACAGGGGCGCCAACCAGCCGGTTAAGGATGTAAAAACAGGGAAAGTGGCGATTACTTCCCAGAATCACGGATTCTGCGTGGACATGGAAAGCCTCAAAGACCCGGATGTGGAAATCAGTCACATCAACCTGAATGACAACACCCTTGAAGGGATGGTTCACAAAAAACACCCTCTTTTCTCCGTGCAGTATCATCCGGAGGCCTCCCCGGGACCACATGATGCGGATTACCTCTTTGATCGATTTATTGAAATGATGGAAAAAAATTAGATGCCAAGACGATCGGATATACACAAAATTCTTATTATCGGTTCCGGGCCCATTGTTATCGGCCAGGCGTGTGAATTTGATTATTCGGGGACCCAGGCCTGCAAGGCCCTTATGGAAGAGGGGTATGAAATCGTACTCGTCAACAGCAATCCCGCGACCATCATGACCGATCCCGAAACCGCCCACCGCACCTATATTGAGCCCATAACGCCAGACATTGTCGCAAAGATCATCCGGCGGGAAAGGCCGGATGCCATCCTTCCGACACTTGGAGGTCAGACCGGTCTCAACACGGCGGTGCAGGTAGCGGAATCGGGCCTTTTGGACGAGCTGGGCGTGGAAATGTTGGGGGCATCGTTGTCGGTCATAAAAAAAGCGGAGGATCGTGAGCTCTTTCGGGATGCCATGACCAGCATCGGTCTGAGATTGCCCAGGAGTTTCATCGCCAGGGATATGCAGCAGGCCAGAGAAGCCGCTGAAAAGATCGGGTATCCCGTGATTATCCGGGCCAGTTTCACCTTGGGGGGGATAGGAAGCGGCGTGGCCTATAACCGGGAGGAAATGGAAAACCTTGCCCGAATAGGTCTCGATGCCAGCATGATTACAGAGATCATCATGGAGCAATCCCTTCTGGGATGGAAGGAATACGAGCTGGAGGTCATGCGCGATTTTAAGGATAATGTGGTGATTATCTGCTCCATTGAAAACTTCGATCCCATGGGCGTCCACACCGGCGACAGCATCACGGTTGCGCCGGCCCAAACCTTGTCGGATCGAGAATATCAGATGATGCGGGATGCCTCCATCGACATTATCCGGGAGATCGGCGTGGAAACGGGTGGTTCCAACATCCAGTTTGCCATTCACCCCGATACCGGCGAGATGATGGTGATCGAGATGAATCCCCGGGTTTCCAGGAGTTCGGCCCTGGCGTCCAAGGCAACCGGGTTTCCCATTGCCAAAATTGCCGCCAAGCTGGCGGTGGGCTATACCCTGGATGAAATTGCAAACGATATCACCCGAGAGACCCTGGCCTCATTTGAACCTACCATCGATTACTGCGTGGTCAAGATACCCAGATGGACCTTTGAGAAATTTCCGGGCGCCGAAGATTTCCTGACCACCTCAATGAAATCGGTGGGAGAAACCATGGCTATCGGTCGAACGTTCAAGGAGGCCCTTCAAAAGGCGGTGCGATCTCTGGAAATCGGAAGGTTCGGCCTGGGAATGGACACGTCGGACTGCGTCCTCTCTTCCATGGAAGACCAGGAACTGGAAAGGGGGCTGATACATCCCAATTCCCATAGACTTTTCTATCTCTATGAGGCCCTGAATCGGGATATGCCCATAGAGAAGATTTACGAATTGTCCCGGATTGATCCCTGGTTTCTTTTTCATATGGATCAGATTCTTTCCTTTGAAAAAAAGCTGAAACAAATGGCGGAAAAGGGGGAAGGTCCCGATCAATGGGATCCCGAATTTCTGAAAGAGGTGAAGGAATACGGTTTCTCGGATATTCAACTGGCCGACATCTTTCAAACCAGCGAGGAAGCCATTCGGCAGACGAGAAAATCCAAGGGGGTGGAACCCGTTTACAAACTGGTGGATACCTGCGCCGCCGAGTTCGAGGCCTTCACCCCTTACTACTATTCCACCTATGAACAGGAAAATGAGATTCGAAGCTCGGACAAAAAGAAAGTGATCATCCTGGGAGGCGGACCGAATCGAATCGGACAGGGGATTGAATTCGACTACTGCTGCGTGCACGCTTCCATGGCGCTGAGGGAAATGGGCATTGAAAGCATTATGATCAACAGCAATCCCGAAACAGTGAGTACCGACTACGACACCTCCGACCGGCTGTATTTCGAGCCCCTTACCCGGGAAGATGTGCTGCACATCGTCGAACAGGAAAAACCGGAAGGGATTATTGTGCAGTTCGGCGGGCAGACGCCTCTGAACCTTTCCGTAGCGCTTTCCGAGGCGGGAGTGACCATTCTCGGCACAAGTCCCGACAGCATAGACCGTGCGGAGGATCGGGAGCGCTTTCAGTCCCTGCTCAAAAAACTCCAAATCCTCCAGCCGGAAAACGGCATTGCCGTGAACCAGGCCGAAGCCATCCGTGCGGCGGACCGGATCGGGTATCCTGTGGTGGTACGACCGTCCTTTGTGTTAGGTGGGCGTGCCATGGAGATTGTCTACGACCGGAAAGACCTGGAGCACTACATGCAAACGGCGGTTCAGGTGTCCCCCGGAAAACCTGTCTTGATCGATCGTTTTCTGGACAACGCCATTGAAATTGATGTGGACGCTATTTCCGATGGACAAGACACAGTCATCGGAGGCATCATGGAGCATATTGAGGAGGCAGGCATCCACAGTGGAGACAGTGCCTGCGTCCTGCCGCCCGTCTCTCTGAGCCCGGAGATCATTCAAGAAATCATGGACCACACCCGGGCGCTGGCCCGGGAACTCTCGGTGGTGGGCCTCATGAATATTCAATATGCGGTGAAAGACGGCGCTATTTATGTTATTGAGGTGAATCCGAGGGCTTCACGCACGGTTCCTTTTGTGAGCAAGGCCACCGGTGTGCCCCTGGCCAAAATGGCCACGAAGGTGATCATGGGGAAGACTCTGAAGGAGCTGGGGTTTACCCGTGAGATCGTGCCGAAATATGTCTCGGTCAAGGAGGCGGTTTTTCCGTTCAGCAGATTTCCCGGCGTGGATACCATCCTGGGGCCTGAAATGAAATCCACTGGTGAAGTCATGGGAATTGATCGCGACTTCGGATTGGCCTTTGGAAAATCCCAGTTGGCGGCCGGCCAACGGGTACCCCTTTCCGGTACGGTGTTTGTGAGCGTAAGGGATTCGGATAAAAAGGAGGTCCTGACCGTTGCGAGGGGGCTGTCCCAGTTGGGTTTCAGGATTCTGGCCACCAAGGGGACTTCTTGCTATCTTCTGGAAAACGGGGTGGACAACACGGTCGTCAATAAGGTAAGGGAAGGACGTCCGCATATCGTGGACATGATCAAAAATGGCGAAGTGGACCTGGTGATCAATACCACCCATGAAAAAAAGGCCATTTCTGAATCCTATTCCATTCGAAGGGCCGCGCTCACGTTGAATGTTCCTTACACCACCACCCTTGCCGGAGCAAAGGCGACTGTTTCGGCTATCCGGTCTATGAACCGGGAGGAACTGCAGGTGAGAACCATCCAGGAATACCACGAGAAATGACTATTTACAATGGTGAATTGAATATTGACGATTGAGCATCGGATAATAGAGGAAGATGGAAGAATTGATGGATAAACGAGAAAATCAGTCCAGACGACCCAAGGATGAATGCGGCATATTTGCGGTGTATGGCCATGAAGAAGCGGCCAAGCTGACCTATTTCGGGCTTTATGCCTTGCAGCACCGGGGTCAGGAGAGTGCCGGGATCGTCGTATCCGACGGGAAAAAAGTGGTCGAACACAAGGCCATGGGGCTCGTTCCCGAGATTTTTAACGAGTATATCCTTAACGGACTCAAGGGGAACATGGCCCTGGGGCATGTTCGTTATTCCACGACCGGCTCCTCCCTGCTGGCCAATGCACAGCCTTTCCGTGTTCGCCATTCCGGAAAATCGATGTCCATTGCCCATAACGGCAACATCGTCAATGCCCATAAAATCCGCTCGGATCTGGAGAAGAGCGGTTCCATTTTCCAGACCACCATGGACAGCGAAGTGGTTTTGCACCTGACGGCCAGGCGTCTGAACCTGGGGATGGAAACCGCCATGATCGAGACCATGGGCCAATTGCGAGGCGCCTATTCCGTGGTCGTCATGACGGAGGACAGCCTTATCGCCGCCAGGGATCCCAACGGATTTCGGCCCCTCTGTCTGGGCAGACTCAACTCCGGGTTCGTCATTGCGTCGGAGACCTGTGCCTTGGATCTTGTGGAGGCGGAATTTATTCGATCCGTAGCGCCGGGCGAGGTCGTGATCATCAACCGGGACGGCATCAAGAGCATCCCCTCGGGAATTGTGTCGCGCAGAAGTCAGTGTATTTTCGAACTGATCTATTTTTCCAGGCCCGACAGCACGGTCTTTGGCGAAAACGTGTACCTTTTTCGGAAACGGCAGGGGGAACTCCTCGCAAAAGAATTCCCCGTGGACGCGGACATGGTGATGCCGTTTCCCGACTCGGGCAATTATGCCGCCATCGGATATGCCCAGGCCTCGGGGATTCCCCTGGAAATGGGGATGATTCGAAACCATTATATCGGGAGGACCTTTATCCAGCCGTCCCAGAGCATGCGGGATTTCGGGGTGAAGGTCAAACTGAACCCGGTGAAGGAATTGTTGCGGGGCAAGCGGGTGCTGATCATGGAGGATTCCATTATTAGAGGCACCACGGCCAAAACCCGGGTCAAGACCCTGCGGGAGATCGGCGCCAAGGAGATTCACATGGTGGTGAGCTGTCCCCCCCATGCCTTTCCCTGCCATTACGGGATAGATTTCTCCACCCGGGGCGAGCTGATCGCCGCCCAGAAGTCTGTTGCGGAGATCCGGGATTTCGTGGGTCTGGACAGCCTGGGGTATCTCTCCATCGACAACCTGAAAAAGGCCACCTCCATCCCCGAGGACGACCTCTGCTTTGCCTGCTTTAACGGGGAATACCCCGTTCCCATAGATAAGGACGTTTCTAAGTACTGCCTTGAATAAGGCTGTTCTTATTCTCCAAAACACAGTTCAGGCTGCGATGGTTCGGACCGCTACCAAAGGGCGCCGATGAAGCAGCCTGAGCCTCCACCTCCGCTGCTCGGCGTGGAACTGTTGACAAAAAGATCGATGTTTGCACGGCCGATATTGGTTGGGTTGTCCGGATTGGCGCCTGCGATAAATCCGCCGTACCAGTGCCTGGACTGGTTGTTCAGATTAAATGCAACAGCTATGTCGAAGGGGGTCCCGGCCGGAACAGTTCCCCCCGTTGGGTTGATGGTCACCCTGGTGTTTGTGGAGGCTGCAGTAGGAACTATTGCGGTTCCAAGGGTAAAGGTATCCGGATTCTCTCCGGTTGGGTCCGTTGCCTCATAATCCTGGACGATGATCCAGTATTCGGCCGCATCAGGATTATCGATATCGCAATATTCCAGACTTGTATCGCCCGCGGAAGTACAGGCCATCGTTTCCTGTGTGTTGTTCCAGACATACAGGTCCAGGTCCGGCGCGGTAGTGGAATAGATTTCCGCCACAAGGCGAGCGCCTGCTTCGGTCAGAACCTTTTTGATGACATATTCTCCTGTCTTTGCGGTAAGGCCGTCGCCCACGATGCGAGGCGTGGGATCCTGCCAGATTTCTTCCGTGTATTCTTCCGCTGGAACCATTCCAAAAACAGAGGCGGTGAAATCCGTGATTTCCGCGGCCGCTTGTATGTCCTTGATGGTGACCGTGTCGCTGGGAGAAACATTGTTGAAAGAGTAGTCTGATTCCAGATTGCTGGCCGCGGCCCTGACGGCCACAGGCCAGTGAAGCGGCGTCCGGCTGCCGGAT
>JBBSAR010000043.1:0-16108 GCA_038252125.1 Desulfatiglandales bacterium | reverse complement strand
GATGCCGCCTGTAGAAGATCCTTGGAATTAGGGAAGAAGAATTAGATCACTCCATCTTTCCTCATTGCAACAATCTCTTTGTCCGTATATCCACCGATCTCCATGAGCACTTCCTCTGTATGTTCTCCCAGGTCCGGGGAAGCGCTGGTGGTTCCCGCGGAATTTTCACTGAAATGCGCCGTGTACCCTGGAATCTTCACCTGACCGAGGGTGGGATGATCAAAATCCACGAGATATCCGTTCTCCATCACCTGAGGATCTTTGTCCAGATCCGTCACGGACTGGACTCCGCAACAGAGGAGATCGTATTCCTCAAATATTTCAAGCCAGCTGTCCCGTGACCGGGTAAGGAAAACAGCATCTAAAATACCCACGAGCTCTTCGGCGTTGTTCCACCTTTTATCGTCCGTATCAAAGCGGGGATCCTTTTCAAGCTCAGGACGTCCCAATGCCAGGCAGAGATCTCTCCAGTAACGTCCCGGCGGCGTAAGGGTCAGCATGATCCAGCGATCATCTTTGCACCGGTAATAATTCCGCATGGCCTGATTCGTGGAGCGCCGGTGCCTGGGGACTTCCCCGCCCGTAAGCTGGGCTATGAGGACATTGAAATAGAGCAGAGACAGGGCGGAACCCAAGATGGAAACATCGACTTCCTGACCTTTTCCGGTTCGCTCCCTCACATAAAGCGCGGTCAGGATATGCTGGCTGACCATAATGGCGGTAGCCTGGTCAATGATTCCGAACTGACAGACCACCGGAGGGGTGTCCGCCTCTCCCATGGAATACATGAACCCCGACCGGGCCTGCCCGAGATAGTCGAATCCGCCCCGATCCTTATCCGGACCCTTGGGTCCGAAAGCGGAAACCGAGGCATAGATCAGATCCGGTCTGGTTTTCCTGAGGAGAGGATAGGTCATCTTCAACTTATTTTGTGCTTTGGGACGCATATTCGTGAGGAGGATATCCGATTTCGCCACCAATCGATGAAGAATTTCATTCCCTTTTTCGGTTTTAAGATCAACCGTAACGCTCTTTTTATTTCTGTTGGCCCCTTCAAAAAAGAGAGACCTGTCGCCGGCGATATGGAGCGGAACGCCCCCTACCCTCCACAAACGCCTCATGGGATCCCCCACCTTCGGCTGTTCAATTTTTATCACTTCGGCGCCAAGATCGCCCAATATGGCAAGCCCTCCCGGACCCGCATGGTATATGCCGCAATCCAGCGCACGGATGCCTTCAAGAGGTCTGTTCATGTTTTGTGTCTCCTACGGGTACGCCACCCATCCTGCTCACCAGAAGCAGGACCACGGCGGACAGAATAACAGGCAGAATGCTCAAATAATGAGCGCCCAGCACGGTTTCGAGAAAATGCCGGCCATAGGCCGTGAGGAGCTCTTTCATCACCACGCCCCCCTGCACCTTGCCAAAGATGGCCGTTCCTCCCCCAATGATGATGGCCCATAACCCACCCCCTGGAGTAATCCGAATCCGGGCCTTGAAAAACGTGGCCAGCGTGGGAACCACGACACCTCCCACAAAGACGGTATAGCCAAGAAGCAGCGACGCAATAATTCCCTGTTGCCGGCTGGCAATGCCCCAGGCGATGGCGCCCAGGACAAGTACGGTAACACGCGTGATTCTTAGATGCTTTTCCGGTCCGACTTTCAGGATGGGTCTTATGACGTTGAGGGTCAGAATCGTGGAGGCGGAAATCAGACAGGTATCCGCGGAAGACATGATGGCGCCCAGAAAACCGGCTACAATAAGCCCCTTGAGCCCCATGGGCATGATCACATCCAATGTGTGCGGAAGGGCGGCTTCGGGAGGGATATCCGGGAATCTGGCCTTCACCAAAAGTCCGAAAAAGGCCAGCAGGAGGGAGAGAGGCACCACCACGGCCGCGGCGCCAAGGGCCGACTTTGAGGCGACCCGATGATCCTTCGCACACAGGAGTCTGGAATAGATGTCCGGTCCCACGAGGTAGGGAAGCCCGACAATCAGCGGATAGAAGACAAGCAGGTCATACCAGCTAAATGCGCTGGAAACAGGAAAATCCCAGTATCCCGCCGGGACCTGCTTCCAGAAAACCGCGTACAAATTGTCGGAAAGCATCAGAAAAAGCAAGGCCAGGAGCAGCCCGACCAGGAAGAGGCATAACTGCCACATGTCGGTCCTGATCACCGAGAGTTGGCCGCCCCAAAACGTATACACCGTAAAAACGACGGCCACAATCAACAAAGCCCAGCCGAAATCCACAGGGAAGAGTCCGGACACCAATCGCGCCCCCGCGATGAGCTGGGCGGAAATCACTCCGCACCACGCGATAACGATCATCAATCCCGCAGGGACCGCCACAATTTCCCCGTAAGATCTTTTCAGAATATCAGGAAGGGTATAGACGCCCGAAGAACGAATTCGTGAAGCCAGAAAAAAACCCAGAGGGATAAGAGCGATGCCTCCCATCAGAGACCACCATGAACCGGTCAGCCCCCTTGAATATCCCAGCCCGATGATCCCCATGGTGGAAGACGCCCCGAAGATGGTAGCCACGAGAGACAGGGTGATGCGCCCGGCCGAATAGCTCCGATCCGCCAGCCAGTATGCATCCGCGCTTTGATGTCGGCTCTTCCAGCCAAAATAGAGCATCAGCAAAAAATACGCGGCAATCAGAATGAGGTCTAACATGTTCCAATTCCAAGCAATTAGCTTTTAGCGGATAGCTTGTTAGCGATTAGCTCAACACCTAACAGCTAATGGCTAATAGCTTCCTTCAAATGTTAAAGTATTCCTGGACCGCCCTGAGGGATACCTCTTGAAAAGGCAGGAGGAATTTGGACTTCAGTTCCAGGATGCGCCCCGCTGATTCCCGCAGCCTTTCCTCCGCCCATTCTTCCCTGTCCACTTTGCTCCTCAAGGCGCTCATGCTCTCAAGAACCAGCCCCTGATCTTCGCAGATCAGCAGGATATCGGCGCCGGCCTCAAAGGCCGAAAGCACGCCATCACTTCCTCCCCGTCCTTTTTGAATCGCGCCCATTTCCATATCATCGGTAATAATGACGCCTTCAAAACCGAGTCTTTCTCGAAGAAGGGCGCCCAGGATTTCCCGCGACAGGGTCCCCGGGTTTTCAGGATCGAGCGCGGAATACACGGCATGGGAAGTCATAACGCCCATCACCCCTTCCTCGATAGCCCCTTGAAACGGAAGCAGGTCAATCTGTTCAATCTCCGACATTTCCGCCTTGATGCTGAGCATATCTTTGTGGGGGTCAAGGCCGGCCATGCCCAGACCGGGAAAATGTTTGGCCACGGAAATAATGCCGCCCTCCTGAAGGGTCTTGATGATTATGCGACCGACCCTGGACGTCCGTTCGGGATCGTTCCCAAAGGTCCGGCCCGCCAGGTGCCTTTCCGGCTCTCCTCTCGGCACATCCAGGACAGGCGCCATGTCCATATTCAGGCCTGTCAGTCGCATCTCTCTTGCCGTGGTTTGTCCAAACTCAACAGCCCTGGCCAAAGGGTCGGGGTCACTGCCCATAGCCGTATTGCCGGGGAAAACGGTGAATGGTTCCCTGAGGCGGGCAACGCGTCCGCCCTCCTGGTCCACCGCAATAAAAAGAGGAATTCCCTGATGCTTCATCGCCGTCCCTTGAAGATCCTTGCAAAGGGTGGCAACCTGGACGGGATCTTTTATATTCCTTGCAAAAAGGATAATGCCTCCCAGCCCGTTTTCGGCGATCAAGGTTTCCGTTCCACGATCCAGATCCAGTCCCGGCATCCCCGCCATGAAAACACTGCCGATCTCCATGCCGCTCCCGGAATACTTAACTCTCAACGACATCCTTTAATGCTCCTTATCCACCAGCCCGCTGGTATTTTTCTCATTGACGATCGCCTATTGAAAGGATAAATCAATATTGCATTAAAACCGTGTTTATAAACCAGTTCAAAAACAATGGCACGAATGGAGTCACCAGGTCTTTTTTGCTGCCGCATCTTGGATAAACCTTCACTGACCGTGGAAAGGTCCTTCTATGCTGGTACAACAAAACCGCTTGCGTTTCGCCCTCGTGTCCGTACCAGCATGGAAGGACCGGTGCTGCCACAGGAATCAGATGCGGCGGCAAAAAAGACCTCGTGACTGAATGGCTTCCTGAGTCTGCATTTCGCTGCCGGGAGATTTGAATACGACACGCAATTCACCTGTTTTTTTCAGGCGGCGGATAACTTCTTAGCACAAAATGGACAGATATGAAAGCAATGATCCTTGCGGCAGGCCTGGGAACGCGTCTGCAACCCCTCACGCTGAAAACCCCGAAACCGCTGCTGCCCGTTGCAAACAGGCCCGTTATCGATAGAGCCCTGGAATACCTGAAACATTTCGGTGTCACCCATGTGATGGTCAATGCACACCATCTCCACGAACAGGTTGTTTCTTATCTTGGAAATGGGAGCCAATCCGACCCGAAAGTTCAGGTTCGGGTAGAACCGGTCATCCTTGGAACCGGGGGCGGCATTAAAAACAGCGAGGATTTTTTCGACGAGACCCCTTTTCTGGTGATAAACGGAGATATTCTGACCGATATCGATCTTGCAAGCGCCATGGAAGCGCACAAAAAAGAAGGCAATCTCGCAACCATGATCCTTCACGATCATTCGCCGTTTAACCAGGTCTCCATGGATACCCGAAGCTGCATCACGCGGATCTCTTCTCAAATCGTGCCGGGCGCCCTTGCCTTCACAGGCATCCATATCATGGAAAAAGAGGTCCTTTCCCATATCCCGGCCGATCGATTTTCCTGCATCCTGGACTGCTACCGAAAGCTCATGCGCAATGGAAAACCGATCCGGGGCTTCGTTTCCAAAGGGCATTACTGGCGAGACATGGGAACCGTCGAAAATTATTTGCTCGCAAACAAGGAAAACCTGGGGCGGATGCCTTTGCTGACCGGCAGTAACTGTCATATTGCCGAGGAAGTGGAGATCAAAGACTGGGCGGTCATCGGAAGAGGAACCGTGATTGAAGCCGGCGCGGGAATAGCCCGATCCGTCCTCTGGGAGGATGTGAGGGTAAAAAGGGGCGTGCAAATCCTGGACAGCATCATAACCTCGGGAAAGGAGGTCTCCCATGACATCCAATCGGGCATCCTGTAAAGGCAACACGCAGACGACTTCCGACCTGGAACCATTTGTCCTGGGGTTTCTGCAAAAAAGAGGGATACCGAGCCCACGACCTCTCTTTACACTCCTCCAAGGGGATGGATCAAAACGGACCTTCTGGCGCGTCTCCTCGGATTCCGCTGAAGAGTCGTCCATCACCATGGCCAACCCTCCCATCGATGCGCCCGCCGTCGCCGAAAATCGCGCCTACCTGCGAATCGGAGAACATCTTCGCCGCAAAGGAATGCCCCTTCCCGAAATCTATCGTTTCGATCTTCAAAAAGGATGGTTTCTGATGGAGGACCTGGGAGATCTCAGCCTGCAAGAATATGTATTGACCTCGGATGATCCGGCGCCCATCTACAAAAAAGTCTTAGAAAGGCTGATTTCGCTTCAGATCAGAGGGGCCGAAGATTTTGATTCCCGATGGTGTTGTCAGACCGAAAAGTACGATCGAAAGGTCATGATCCAGTTTGAGGCCGACTACTTCACCACGGCCTTTCTCCACGGCTATCTCCACTTGAAAAAAAAATGGCCCGAACTGAACATCTCTTTCGAGTATCTCGCGGAAACCGCGTCCAGGGCTGACAGCGCCTTTTTTCTGCACAGGGATTTTCAGTCGAGAAACATCATGCTGAAAAAGGACGAGCCCCGCATCATCGACTGGCAGGGAGGACGATTTGGTCCTTTAGGCTACGATCTCGCCTCCCTCATCATCGACCCTTACACCAATCTTTCCAGCCAGTTACGGGAAGAAATACGTAACGAATACCTGCGCCTTCTGGAAGAGCGCAGACCCGATCTGGCGCCTTCCTTCATGGAATATTATCACCCTCTTGCCGTCCTTAGGAACCTGCAGATATTGGGCGCCTTTTCCTACCTTTCCAAGGTCATGGGAAAGACCTATTTTGAAGCCTACATCCCTGTTGCCATGAGAAGCCTACGGGAACTGCTTGCCAAAATCCCCGACGCAAGGATTTCTCCCCTTCGAGATCTCGTGGAGAAGATTCAAGAAGATCGTCTAAAATATCGATTGGAGTTGATTTGAATGTCGTCCCGTATTACATTGAGCCTAACAATTAAATGAAGCAGTACAACCCACCTTAAGAAAGTAAACTTTGACCAGCCGGAAAGGAGAGCATCATGAAAGCAAGCGTAGAAAAAGGAACCTGCATGGGCGATAGAAACTGCAATATCCTCTGCCCCGAAGTCTTCCAGTATGATGAAGATGAACTCATGTCAATGGTTCTCGTAGATGAGATCCCCGACAAATTCGAGGACGTCGTAAGACAGGCGGCACAGGAATGTCCGGCTGAAGCGATCACCATCACGGAATGACAGATAGAGGTATCTTATTTAATAACAATGGGTTGAATGGAGTTCTACAAAACAGGAGCAGGCCTTGAAAAAAATTGCCCCCTCTATTCTCTCCGCGGATTTCTCCATTCTCGGGGAAGAGATCAAGAAAGTGGAAGCCGCGGGCGCCGATTACATCCATATCGATGTGATGGACGGTCATTTCGTACCCAACATTACCATGGGCCCGCTGGTTGTGGAAGCCGCCCGGAAGATCACGGACCTCCCTTTGGATGTTCACCTGATGATCTCAGATCCTGATCTTTTTATTGACGATTTTGCCAAGGCGGGGGCTTCCATTATCACCGTCCATCCGGAAACCCTGCGCCATGTGCACAGGACCATTGAGCATATCAAGGAGCAGAAGGTAAAGGCGAGCCTCGCCCTGAATCCGGCCACTCCGCTGGATATCCTGGAATATGTCCTGCAGGACCTGGACATGGTCCTGTTGATGACGGTCAATCCCGGTTTCGGGGGGCAGAAGTTCATCAAAGGGGTTGTTCCCAAGATTCGGAAACTGCGGGAAACCCTGGATCAAAACCGGTATAACGTGGAGCTTCAGGTGGACGGCGGCATCAGTCCCGATACCATCCATGAGGCCTCTTCGGCCGGAGCGGACGTCTTTGTTGCCGGTTCCGCCATCTTTTACAGTGAGGATTATGGAAAGACGATCCGCCTAATGAGAGAAAGGATGTAAGAGGACTGCTTACTTTTTCCAGAACTCCGGGGTCAAAAGAACGATGACCGTGTAGATCTCCAGACGTCCGATGAGCATGCACGCCACCAGGACCCATTTTCCCGCCAGAGGAACCTCCAGATAGTTCCGTACAGGCCCCACAATGCCCAATCCGGGCCCTACGTTGCCCAGCGACGATGCAACCGCCCCGATGGACGAAATAAAATCCAGCCCCAATGCGGCCATAACCAGTGTGGCGATGACGAAGAGACAAAGGTAGAGGATAAAAAAGCCCCAGATCCCGTTGAGTATCTCCGCGGGGACGGCCCTCCCGCCCAGCTTTACCGAGGTGACTGCGTGGGGATGGATAATGCGGATGATCTGCTGATAGCCGTGCTTAACCAGCAGGATGATCCGCATGAATTTCATTCCACCACCCGTTGATCCGGCCATTGCCCCGAAGAACATGCAGAGCAGAAGGATGATCTGGGAAAAGGCCGGCCACTTCTCATAATCAGCGGAAACAAAACCGGTGGTGGTAATGATGGAACTGACCTGGAAGGCGGCCTGCCGAAAGGCCTTGGAAAAGGATGGGTAGACACCCCCGTGGATATCCAGGGCGATCAAGAGCGTGAAAAGAGCGACGACGGCTAAGAAAATCCTGCACTCCTCATCCTTTGCGAAGATCGTCCTGTCCCCCTTTATCATCTTGTAGTGAAGAGAAAAATTAATTCCGGCAAGGAGCATGAAAACAATCAGAACCGTATCCAGATAGGCGCTGTCATAGGCCAAAACACTCGCATTCTTCGTGGAAAATCCGCCCGTGGGCAGGGTGCAGAAGGCGTGGCAGAAGGCGTCAAAAACCGACATCCCGCCTCCGAGAAGAAAAATGACCTGGATCATGGTAATGGCAAGATACACCTTCCACAAAACCTTGGCGGTTTCCGATATCCTGGGTTTCAGTTTGTCCACAACGGGACTGGGTGTCTCGGCCCGGTAAAGCTGCATGCCCCCCACGCCGAGAAACGGAAGGATGGCAATGGAAAGAACAATGATCCCCATGCCGCCAATCCACTGGGTAAGACTCCTCCAGAGAAGCACCCCTTTGGGAAGGGATTCTATGTCGCTCAATATACTGGCGCCGGTGGTTGTAAAACCGGATAACGATTCGAAATAGGCATTGGTAAATTCGGGGATACTTTCTGAAAGGATATAAGGCAACATCCCGAAAAGACCCGCCATGATCCACCCGAAAGAAACAATCGCGACTCCATCTCTGTGATTGAGTACAGTTTCCTGACGGCTTCTTGTAAAAAAATACAGAAGCAAACCGACCAGAAACGAAATAGCCATGGAAAAGGCAAATGCTCGAGAACTGCCATCCTTGCTGGCAAGAGAAACAATCAGGGGAACGGCCATGAAGAGGCCCAGAAAAAAGATCAGAATCGCCGTAAAGCGCAAAACCACTCGAAAATGCATTAAAAATATTCCAGCTTGACGGTAAGAAGTTTCTCCAGTTTGGGGACCACTTTCTGAAGGGCAAAGAGCACGAGGCGATCTTTTGGTTTTATAACGCTGTCACCACGGGGTATAATCACCTCGTCACCGCGGAGGATGGCCCCCACCAATGCTCCTTTCGGCATTTTCACCTTTGAAAGCGGGGTGTTTACAATTTCGGATGTTGCCAACGCCTCCGCCTCAATGGCCTCCGCGCGCTCCCCTTTCAACGGGACCACGGATATAATTTTTCCCGGACGTATATGCTGCAGGATTGCCCGCACGGCGGACAGCCTGGGGCTCACCACCGTATCGATCCCGATGGCGGACATCAGGGGAATATAGCTCATTTTGCTGACTCTGGTGATGGTCTTTCTTGCTCCCAATCCTTTTGCAAGGAGCGAAATCAGGATATTGCTTTCTTCGTCGCCGGTCAGGGCCACCAGAAAATCGACATCTTTCACATTCTCTTCTTGAAGCAGATCGCGGTCCGCCCCGTCTCCATTAATGACGATCACATGGTTCAGTTCCTCGGAAAGGAAGATGCATTTCTGGGGGTCTTTTTCGATGATTCTTGCCGTTATTCCTGAATGGTCCAGCAATCTGGCCAGGGAGATCCCCGTCTGTCCCGCTCCGATGATGATGACTCTACGCAGGGTTCCCGCGTCCAAATGCAGCAACTTCGGAATCTCTCTCAGATCTTCGCTGCGCATCACCACATAGACCATATCCCCTGCCAGAACAGTATCCTTTCCTCCGGGGATGATCACCTGGTTCTGCCTGACAATGGCCCCTATGAGCATCCTGTCGGAAAGTTCACCAACAGAGATCATTGGCAGACCGGCAAGGGGAGAGTTTTCCGCCACCGTAAAGCCGATCAATTTCACTCTCCCTTCCGCGAAATCAATCACTTCCGACGCCCCCGGAATCTCCATGAGGCTCTCGATATTCTTGACCATCTCCGACTGGGGATTGATCACATGATCGATCTCAAGAAAATCGCCTCCGAGGAGATTCTTTTCGAGCAGGTATTCCTCGTTTCTCACCCGGGCCACCCTGAAAAGAAGCCGGTTCAGATTTTTGGCAAGAAGGCATGCGACAATATTGACTTCATCGCTGTTGGTGGCCGCAACAAGCAGGTCGGCGTTCTCGATTCCGGCATCTCTCAATATCCTTGGACTGGTGCCCAGGCCCAGAAAGGCCTGAACATCCAGATTATCCGCCACGCGCTTTATTTGTTCGGGATCATGATCAATGAGAACCACGTCCTGGCCTTCCTGTGACAGTTTCTGCGCCGTATGAAACCCCACTTCCCCGGCGCCCAGAATGATAACTTTCACAACACCATCCTCCATTCAATCGACAGGAATTCGAACCCTTTCCAGCAAAAAAGCCACTTGCTAACGCGAACCTATAGAAAAGCTTTCGTGAAAAGTCAATCATTCAATTCATGCCGCTAAGGCCTATTAACGTGAAAAATCACCGGAACTATCTGTTTACAATCCGTCCGCGCAGTGATATAAATCGCTGGTCAGGAGGGCCTCAGATGAGATATTGCTCCCATATTTTCTGTAAAGGTTTGAACCATCATGGCTGAAATTAACGGCAACTATTATGAACGTGACATTTTAAAAGCCCACATAGACAGGTTTTCCGAAGCAAAGGTTTGTGTGATCGGCGACATCATCTTGGACAGATATATCTGGGGCAACGTTTCCCGCATATCCCCCGAAGCGCCCGTTCCGGTCGTTGATGTCAAAATGGAAAACGCCATGTTAGGGGGCGCCGCCAACGTCATTCGCAACATCGCAGCCCTGGGCGCAAAACCGGTTTTGTGCGGGGTAGTGGGCCGGGACGAAACCGGGCAGGAAATTCTCTTTGAAATTGAGAAGATGGGATTAACAAAAGACGGGATTGTAACGGAAGACGGGCGAATTACCAGTGTAAAGACAAGGGTTGTCGCGCACAATCAGCAGGTGGTCCGTTTCGACCGCGAGAGCCGCAAAGAAATCAGCCCGACCAGCATCGAGAAAATTTTAGCCTATATTCATGACAACATTCACAACATTGACGTCATCGTTATTTCAGATTACGGCAAGGGGGTGATCTCGGGACAGATCATGAAAGGACTGGCCGCCCTGATCGGCCCGCCCGCCGACCGCTCCATCATTCTCTCCGTCGATCCGAAAACAGGCAACTTCGAACATTATCAGGGCGTGGATATCATAACGCCGAATCACTTCGAAGCAGGCCTTTTCTGCGGCATGGAGATTGTTGACGAAGAAACCCTTCTACGTGCGGGAAACAGCATGCTGGATAAGCTCCACTGTCGATCCGTATTGATCACCCAGGGAAAAGACGGGATGACGCTCTTTGAAAAAGGAGGGAAGATCACCCATATCCCCACCGTTGCCAAGAAAGTATTTGATGTAACGGGCGCCGGCGATACGGTAATCGGGACCATTTCGCTCGCCCTGGCAGCGGGGCTGGACTTGAAATCGGCGGCCATTCTGTCCAATTTTGCGGCCGGCATCGTTGTGGGAGAAGTGGGGACCTCGGCTGTCAATGCCAAAGACCTCAAGGAAGCGATCTCGAAATGAGTTCACCGGAAAATCCGGATCAGGTCAAACTGATCACCAGCCTGTTCTCTCCACGGGAAGAGTTGATCCATGAAGCAATCGACGTGCTGAACAACATGTTCGGCCCCGTGGACTGGATGAGCGAACCGCTTTTTTTTGACCGTACCCGATATTACGCGAGAGAAATGGGTTGGCCTCTTCACAGGCGGTTTATTTCTTTTCAGGCCCTCATCCCGCCGGAGGATCTGGTCTCCGTCAAATTAAAGACCAACAAAATTGAGATCCGATATCTGAGTGAAAAAAACAGATTGATCAATATCGACCCCGGGTACATTTCCGCCGAGAGGCTGGTCCTCGCCACCGGAAAAAACTATATTCACAGGATCTATCTCGGCAAGGGAATCTTTGCGGACCTTACCCTCATCTTCGCGAGGGGGACCTTTGTGCCCCTGGAATGGTCTTACCCTGACTATTCAGACCCGGAAATGATCAAGACATGGAACCAGCTCCGGGAAAGATACATGACCGAAATCCGGGAAAAACGATTACGGAATAAGACGGAAAAAGGAGAAAGAATTTGATCAAAAGTATGACCGCCTATGGTCGTGGAGAATACCAGGACGGAAACAGAAGCTATATCTGCGAAATGAAATCGGTAAACCATCGGCATAAAGATATCGTCCTGAGAACCCCCAGGAATCTTCAACCCATTGAAGACAGTCTCAGACTCATCCTGTCTTCAAGAATTGCCAGGGGGCGGGTGGAAGCAACCATCCAGATCGAAAGAAGCGAAAACGACCTGCCCTACGAGTTGGAGATCAACAAACCCCTTGTTGATGCCTACCTGAGAATTTTCCAGGATCTGGCGGACCTTTCGGGATTTGAAAAAGATGTGGGCATCAGCACGTTGATCAACATGAGGGACGTAACCCTGACGAAAACCGAAGAAAGCGATCTGGATGACATAAAACCCGGGATTGAACAGGCGGTAGAGAGATGTCTCGATTCCCTTATGGAGATGAAACAGAAAGAAGGTCGCGAAATTGAAAAGGATTTCATAGAGAGGATATCCCTTCTGGAAGGATATCTGGATAAGATCCAGGAACGGGCCCCGGGTCTCGTTCAGGAATACAGAACGCGTTTGAACGACAATATAAAGAAAATGATAGAAGATCTGGAAGTGGATGAAGAACGGATCTGTAAAGAAACAGCCTTGTTTGCCGACAGATCGGACATCACGGAAGAGATCGTCAGGGCCAGGAGTCATTTTAAGCAGTTCAGGGCTTACCTTGCCGAAGAGGACGCCGTGGGAAG
The DNA here is from genome assembly GCA_038252125.1 of Desulfatiglandales bacterium. GTDB lineage: Bacteria > Desulfobacterota > DSM-4660 > Desulfatiglandales > Desulfatiglandaceae > DUZB01. Next base: position 3,529 of record JBBSAR010000043.1, on the reverse strand, counting down.
GAGACTCGACTTTCTGATCCAGGAAATCAATCGAGAGGTAAACACCCTCAGCGTTAAATCATGCGATGCGGAAATTTCCCGCGTCGTCGTAGAGATGAAATCGGAACTGGAAAAGATCAGAGAACAGGCCCAAAATGTGGAATAAGGAGGCATTTCATGAGTCCCACACTTGTTAATATCGGTTTTGGAAATTCCATCGTATCTAAAAGGGTCATCGCCATCATTTCGCCGGGCGCAGCCCCCATCCGGCGCCTTCGCGATGAAGCCCGGGATGACAAACGCCTCATCGATGCGACCCAGGGACGGCGAACACGTTCCGTAATAATCACGGACAGCAATCATGTAATCCTGTCGTCCGTTCAGTCGGAAACCCTTGCCCAGCGTTTCACGCCCGGGGGAAAACTGGATATTCAAGATGCGGCCGAGTAGAAAATGAAGGGGCAGCTTTTTGTGATTTCCGCCCCATCGGGAGCGGGAAAAACAACCATTGTCAAAGCCTTGAGACAAAGATATCAAGACCTCGCCTATTCTGTCTCTCATACCACACGACTGCCCAGAAAAGGGGAAATAGAAGGCAAAGATTACCATTTCGTGAGCAAGACCGACTTTGAAAGGATGAAGAAGGAAGGGAGCTTTGTTGAATGGGCCGAAGTTTACGGGAACCTGTACGGGACCGGTTTTTCAACGCTCGAAGAGAAACTCTCGGCCGGTTCTGACATCCTGCTCGATCTGGATACCCAGGGGGGCAGAAATATCCGGAACCGTTTTCCCTACAGCGTCCTGATTTTTCTCCTGCCCCCTTCGCTGAAAACCCTTCAAGACCGGCTGAAAAAAAGAGCCACGGACAGTGAGGAAGTCATAAACGGACGAATGCGGGAGGCCGTTTGCGACATCCGGAACTGCTCCTGGTACGATTATCTGATCATCAATGACGACCTTGAAACGGCCGTGGACGAAACCGTCTCCGTCATCCTCTCCATGCGGCGCCGCGCAGAACGCATGCTTCCAGACGTCCAAAAACGATTCCCTCAAATCCGCTTATAGACCGGCTCGAACTCTTTCCACAGCCCCAGACCGATTCGATTCTGGGTATGGATAATTTCGCTGAGAACGTCTTCATCAATGAGCGGGTTTACCAGTACGGCCCTCAAGACCACAATATTTTGCGGACGGTAGCGCGTGGATTCCAGGGTAGTCCTGGAAACAAAGGTTGTATCATCCCTGCGCAATGCCTTATGCAGCTTTATATTCAGTCCGTTGATAAGAAGGTTCATTTTCCTGATCTTATCCGCAAGCGCTTTTGAATTTTCCCTGTCTTGTGATGAAGAGATCTTTTCCGATAACCGGGCGATAGAGACTCTAACTTCTTCGGGTATGAAGCGATAGGTCACGATAAAAAGATCCGGCGTGTTCAAGGTCTCGAAGTTGCCGCATTCGTCAACCATTCGCACCAGCGTCTCCGTGGACTTTCGAGCCTCCCTGAGAAGAAGCCCGTATCCTTCCCTGCCGATGATCTTGAGCGCAGCCCACGGTTTCAGGCATGCAAAGGAACGGGAACCTTCAATGGTAAAGCGCCCCGTATCCACGGAATTTTTTCTAATAACATACTTGGATGAATGCTTTATGTAGTGGAGGTCTTTTTCGTTGCGAAAGAGAATCGTTCCCATGCTCATAGGGCAGTAGAGAAGTTTATGGGCGTCGATGGAAACGGAATCCGCCATTTCAATCCCTCGAAAAAGAGGCCTGTACTCATCCACCAATAGCGCCGGCCCCCCCCAACAGGCATCCACATGAAAATGGGCGCCTGCTTCACGGGCAATCTTTCCCAGTTTTTGGAGGTCGTCCACGTTTCCCGTTTCGGTAGTGCCCGCAATTCCCACAATGGCGATGATCTTGGTTCTTTCGGCATCCGGTCTTGAAAGACTCCGTATTTTTCTGGTAAGTTTGTCAATATCGATCCGGTTGTTCTCGTCAACCGGGATGTTTAAGACGTTTTCCTCCCCGAGCCCCAACAGATTCGCCGTCTTCTTAATGGAATAGTGTCCCCTTGTGGACACTAAAATCACACCTCGTTCATAACCGTAGTGTTTGAGGGCCGGCCCCATGCCGGCTACGCGGACGCCCGGAAAATCCTTATCGGGAGGAAAGGCCTTTTCTCTCGCGACAAGAAACGCCGTCATGTTGGCAAGCGTACCGTCCGAGGTGACGTTGCCGAGAGCGACTTTGGGATTCTGAATGTGCCTGGCATAGAATTTCTCATCCCTGTCGAAGACCAGTCGGTGAAGCCATGCCAACAACTCTCTTTCCACAAAACTGGAGGCCTTGGCTGTCTCAATTTTCACCTGGTTCTGATTCAAGGCGGCGATGACCATCTCAAGAAGGATCATAAAATAGGGAGTAGCGCTGATCATATGCCCGATATAGTAGGGATTTCCAACCTTTACAGAATGGGCGACAATCTTTGTCTTTATCTCCGACAGCACATCCTTTATGAGCAGCGGTTCATCGGGAACGGATATCCGGTCAAACAGGACGCTAAGTTCAGGCAGGGAGATACTGCTGTGGATACCCCCCTTTTCCTGAAAAAAATGGTGTATCATCTGAAGGAGTTCATGCCCGAATTCAATAAACTTATCCGGGGAGTCCGGCATGATAAAAAGCTTTTTGAGGTATTCTAAATTGGTTTTAATCTTAATAGGATCATTCATGGGATTTTGTTTGAGAAACCGGTCAAGGCCCACATTTTATCAGGCGTTTAATAATAACTGAGGACAATCTCCGCGCCTTTGGCCAGGGCGTTGGAGCAACTCGCCGCCAGGCAAAAAACCGACCCTGATATAATGATGTATTCTGAAAAAAAGTCAAGGGGTTTACTACCAATACCCGTGAATGAAAGGGGTTTTTGCCGCCTTCGGGCGAAAATAAAAGAGGGAGAGGCAAAACGCCTCTCCCCTTTTTGATGTAAAACCAGGATCTGAAATAACAACCGCCGGGGTCTATTTCTTCTTGAGATCCTTGAGGAGTTCTTCCAGGCTGGCCTGCCGCTGCTCGAACATCTTGATCACCTGATCCCTCGTCATCACCCGTTCCGGGCTCCCGCTCGCCTTCATTTTTGCAACAACGCCCTTGTCCTTGAACATCTTGGGGAAGACCGTGGCACACTTGTCGATAATATCCTGGGAAACACCTTTGGGAAGCGCAACCCCGCGAAAGTTTACACTGGAATCGTCAATATCGTATCCCATTTCTTTGAAGGTTTTCACATCCGGAATAAATTCATGACGCTCCAGGTCCGCTATCGCCAAAATGCGAATTCTTTCCTGATTTCTAAACGCATCCGCAAGGTTGTTGAATCCAGCCTTCACCTTGCTGGCAACCACTGACTGCATAGCGTCCACCCCGCCTTTTTCGGGAATGTACGTCATCTTGATGCCGGCTGCCTTTTGCATCTGCAGGAAGGCGATGTGGTGCCCCACATACATGCCGGCGCCACTCACTGTAATTTTTCCGGGATTTTCTTTCGCATAGG
>JBBSAR010000042.1:0-16166 GCA_038252125.1 Desulfatiglandales bacterium | reverse complement strand
TTCCACGCAAGCCAGAGAACCGTCAGACATTTTCAGCAGGGGACGATCTGGGTCTTGCCCCAGGATCCTTGTTGAAAAAAGAGTTTTTACTCCTGCATCCGTAGCCGTGTGGGCGAGGGTTTGGTCGAAGAGATCGCGCCTGATGGTAAATCCCGGAGCGACCATTTCTTTTACCTCACCCCCGGGAAGAAAGGTTCGCATTCCTCTGACGGCCTGCACGATAAATTCGCGCTCCGGACCGATCTTGCCAAGGAGCGGTGCGGGCATGTATTCGGCGCAACGCACGGGAACGCCGGTTTTCGCCTTCCGTTCCACCATCAGGACCCGCGCTCCTTCACGCGCTGCCGCAAGGGCGGCGGATGAGCCTGCGGGACCGGCTCCCACAACAAGGATGTCGCATGAAAATTGGTTCATGAGAATTTATCAAGGAACAAGGCTCAAAACCATGTTCAATAGGTCCAGGTTTACCTGGGTCTGGCTCTCGAAACGGCCCGCATAGGCCTCTTTTGCCTGATCCAGTTCGTAGCAGGTCGTATTGTCGATGTCCAGAAGGATCCCGGGCATGCCGATCCTTTCAAAATCGTCCACGTGTTTATTAAAAAAAGGCTGACAGCAGCATCCGATAAAAGACGAAGCACCGGCCGCTTTTAATTTTTCCAGCTCGGCCATAAGGTCTTCAAAACTGATAACCGTAATATTTCGCATCTTTTTGGTACGTCCTATGGCGGATGCGGCGCCTATGCTGCATTTTCCGCAGATCCTGCAGCCCTTTTCATACCGGAGGTCGCAGGACGTAAGTTTGGAACAGTATGGCAACAACAGGTGCGCAGGTCGTCTTTTCAAGATATCCGCAAAAGAACCGTTTGTAACGGAAATGAGATTGCAGTACTTGAGCGGGACCCCCAATTCACTCACGGCTATCTTCTCGAGTGCCTGGTCCACGGGTTTGAGAAAATCCTCGCATCGCATGCCGGGGATATGGATCTTCCCTTCCTCAAAAAACGACCGGACTACCTTGTGAATACGGTCCCTGTCCAGGGCCACCCCCCTGAGAGCGGATTCCAGATCGAACAGCGCCCGGGATGGAAAGGAGAGAAAATCGCCCGTAATGTAGATTTCTTGTATTCTTCCGCGGATCAGGTTTGCAATGATGGTAAAGCGAACCATTCCCTCTTCCGATTTGTAGGCGGCCTGTATGATCTCGCGGCTTTTTAAATTGGGCTTTACGGCATTAATCCATCGGGGAGACTGGTAAAAACCAAGTTTTTCTTTAAAAAGGTCCTTTTCTTCAGGGGTCAATTCCCCCGGTTCCAGCTTTATTTGCAGCTCTCTTTCAAATCCCAGGGTGATGGCCTCCTTGATTTTTTCAAGCGGAGGCGTGTATCCCAGTTCCCATTTCAGACAGGTAACCCGTTCCTTTACCGAGTCAATTTCCTTTGCTTTGAGTTTTTCCACCGGTATTCTGAGGCTTCGGAGCATGGTGTCTACATCAAAGTCCGTCAGCATGGTCCCCTGGAAAAGGAAGGCGCCGTCCGATTCGGTCCCTCCGGTCCCCGATATTTTGCGGCCGTTGATTTCTATGTCGTTTCGGGGGCGAAAGGTAGACCGAAGACCAAGTATGCCAAGCGCCGTGATAACCGGCTCGCAGAGCCTCCTGAACAAACGGTTGTTGGGGATCTTTATATCAAAAAATGCCTTATCGCAAATGACCTCCCAACCTAACTGGCTTTCATCGAATAGTATGCCTCCTCCACCCGTGACGCGCCTGTTGATATGGATTCCATTGGCGAGGCAGTACTCCGTGCGAATTTCCTCTTCCACGGACTGATGAAAACCCACGAGCACGGCCCTGGGAGAAAACTGGAGAAAATGAATGGTATCAGGGGTTTTCCCTTCTCCTTTCAGCTCCAGGAGCGCCTCGTCCAGGGCCATGTTTTCCGCCGCGGTCATGGGGGGGGTGTCAAGAAGCCGCCATGTTTTCATTAGGTATCCTCGGGTTGTCATATTGCCGTTTCCTGTCTGTCGCTTCGTTGCTTGAGAGGGCATGCTGAAGCACGAGGAATATAGGAGAATTCCTTTTCGGAGTAAAGGAAAAACGGGCCGGTGCGGCCATTCCAAATCGTCTCCTTTCCCTGTAAAGTCCCTGCCCGGCTATGGAGATCCATAGAAAATGCTACCCGTTATGGCGATCTTGTGGTAAGAACAGGCCCTGAGCGATTTCATAGCGAATTTTTGTGTATTTTACCCGTCCTGTGAAATATGACGTTCATTTCACCAAGACGCTTTTTTGAGACTTGTCGGAACCGGGCCGCACCGGGTTGTTATCGGCCCTGAAAAAACAGAAAGAGGATTTTCATGAAAAAAGAGATACCCATACATTACAGTCCGGCCGAGGCCGAAAAATCCGCGCGCGAACTCTGGTTTGATTCAAAGGCCTTCGCGGCCACTCCCCGATCCGGTGTAAAAAAATATGTGATCATGATGCCCCTGCCCAACGTTACCGGCGCCTTGCACATGGGGCACGCCATGGACAACGTTATGCAGGACCTCCTGATTCGATGGCACCGCATGATGGGGGACGACACCCTCTGGATGGTGGGAAGCGATCATGCGGGAATCGCCACCCAGGCCGTTGTGGAAAAGAGGCTCTTCGAATTGGAGGGAAAGACCCGGCACGATATCGGCCGCAACGCCCTTGTCGAGAGGATCTGGCGGTGGAAAGAGGAGTACCAGAAACGGATCTACGGCCAGTTAAAGACCATGGGCTGTTCCTGCGACTGGGACCGCGCCCGTTTTACCATGGACAGGGTCTGCGCCCGGGCGGTTCGGCACACCTTTTTTTCCATGTTCCGGGACGGGATTATCTACCGGGGCAATCGCCTGGTCAACTGGGATTGTCACCTCCAAACGGCGGTGGCCGATGATGAAATCATCTACGAGACGGTGGAGAGTCATTTCTGGTATATGCGATATCCGGTCATCGATCCCGAACCGGGTGATCCGGAATATGTGGTCGTGGCCACCACCCGTCCGGAAACCATGCTGGGAGATACCGCGGTGGCCTGCCATCCGGACCCGGAAGGGGAACTGGAGCAGTTGATCGTGCAGACGCGGGAGAAATTGTCCTCGGCGCCCAAAAGGGAACAAAAGGATCTGGAGGAAGAGTTGGAAAGGCTCGAAAAACGACGGGAAACGCACCTGCCCCAACTCCTTCGCCTTGCTGAAATGGCACGAAACGGCAGGCAGGTCCTCCTTCCGTTGCAGGATCGCCCCATTCCGCTTATCGCGGATATGTGGGCAAAGCCGGGAATGGGGAGCGGTTGCGTGAAGATCACGCCGGCCCACGATCCCAACGATTATGATGTGTGGCAGCGACACACCGATGAAATGGACATCATCAACATCCTCAACCCGGATGGGACCCTCAACGAAAACGCGGGCGTCTATGGGGGGCTGGACCGGTTTGCCGCACGCGGCCGGGTCATTGAAGACCTGGAAAAGCAGGGCCTCATGGAATCGGTGGAAGACCGCCAGGTGGATGTGGGGCACTCGGACCGTTCCAAGACCCCTATCGAGCCCTATCTGTCGCTCCAATGGTTTGTGGCCATGGGGGATGTGCCGGAAGGGATCGTCTGCGGCCGCCAAACGGATAAAGAGTTTGTGGCGCCGGGATTGGCTCAGGCGGCTATACAGGCGGCTGAAGGGGACTGGAAATCGGCCACCGGCCGGGACGTAAAATTTCACCCGGATGCGGATCGCTATGCAGGGACCTATCTGGACTGGCTCGGGGAAAAAAGGGACTGGTGCATCAGCAGGCAGCTCTGGTGGGGCCACCGCATTCCCATCTGGAAAAAACAGGTGAACAGGGGGGCATTAGAAGGAGCCCTTGAGGCGCTGGAAGCATACCTTATCCGGGATGACGTTTGTGTTCGGGTCGGTCTGCCGGATGGCACAAGTAAATTGATTACTGAAAAAGGTGCGCCCATTGAAATCCAGGACACAGTGGAACTGATGGTCTGCCTGCGGGACGACCTGGCTCTGGAGGCATTCGGCAAGGCGCTGGACGCCGAAGGGCTCGTACAGGACCCGGATGTGTTGGATACCTGGTTTAGCAGTGCCCTGTGGCCCCACAGCACCCTGGGCTGGCCCGATCCGGAAACGGCCGGGGTGGAAGAGGGACAAACGCCCCTTGGCGCTATTGGCGATGCCCCCAACTGCCTTGACGCCTATTATCCGGGATCCTGTCTCGTCACGGGCCGGGATATTGTTACCCTCTGGGTTGCCCGCATGATCATCATGGGCCTTTACAATCTGGGGGATGTGCCGTTCACGGACGTCTTCATCCACGCCAACATCCTGGACGGCAGGGGAGAGCGGATGAGTAAATCCAAAGGGAACGGCATCGACCCCGTGGATATTATCGAGCGTTACGGCACCGACGCCATGCGATACGTGCTGTGCGAGCTCCAGACCGGAATGCAGGATATCCGCCTCCCCATCCAGGCAGTCAGCCCCTTTACCGGAGAGCTGGTGGACCTGGGGGCGGCCGAACATGGAAAGACCATTTTCACCTACATCTGTCCCAAGTCCGGAAAAGAGTTTGACGTGACCGGCACCATGAAAGATATTCCTTCGGCCAAGATCATCAGCGAGCGTTTCGAGGTGGGGGTTCATTTCTGCACCAAACTGTGGAATGCCGCCCGGTTGGCGTTTATGAACCTGGAAAGCTATTCTTTCCTCCAGAGGGAGGTCCTCGATTTTTGCGAGGCGGACCGGTGGATTCTTTCCAGACTGTCGAAGACGATTCGGGAAGTCAACACGTACCTCGAAGAGTATAATCCGTCGGCCGCTATCAGCGTCTGCCGCACCTTTTTTTGGGGTGAGCTGTGCGACTGGTATCTGGAGATGATAAAAGGAAATCTGGCCGACGAAGGCAAGGCGCCGGCCACACGCCAGGTGCTGGCCACGGTGTTGGATCGGGTCCTGAGTTTGCTGCATCCCTTTGTCCCGTTTATCACCGAAACCCTTTGGCAAACCCTGAATGAGCTTGCTCCTGAAAGAGGGATTGTGGACCCGCTTCCCCGATGTGAACTACTGGTGAAGGGCGTCTGGCCTGCGCCGACCCCCCAATGGGAGGAGGAAGAGCTGGAGAAACGGATGGTTACCGTTCAGGATATCGTAAGGGCCATCCGGAACGTGCGATCGAAACACGGACTCTCTCCCCGAAAACCCCTTGGCGTCGTCATTCGGGGAGGCAAACTCAGCGAGGCGGCATTCGAACCCTTCCTGGAGATTGTACAGCAGATGGCCAACCTGGAATCCCTGGAGCTTTCGGATCAGGAGGCCCCTGCCGGTGATGCGGCGAGGGCGGCGGTGGGCAATATGGAGATTTTTGTGCTGGGCGCCGTGGATGTGGAAAAGGAAAGAACGCGGCTCAGGAAACAGCGCGATGATCTGACCAAACGGATGGAAGGCACCCGGAAGAAGCTCTCCAACGAGAACTTCATCAAAAAAGCCCAACCTGAAATCGTACAGAAGGAACGGGACAAACTGGAGGAGATGGAGGCTGAACTCAAGGCGGTGGAGGAGAGTCTTCAAGGTTTGGGAGAGGGATGATAAAGTGAGTATTCTGAATGGGCTATAGGGTATCTTTCAGGGCATTATCAAAACGATCCACGAAACACTCCCCTGTTGCTTCTCCCAGCTCGTTTAGCCATTGCCGGATGTAACGGGTATCCATTTCGGGATTTTTCAGAAGGACGGATTTTACATCCTCCATATCTCGGGGTCTGCCCGCAAAGACTTTATGAATCACAAGATCTTCAGCCGATGCGAATTTGACATGGATCCCTTCCATATCCACAAGACGAACTCGCTCCATGGCCTGGCGCTCATAGGGGGAAAAAGAAAAAATGAAATCAACACGGATGTGGTTTTCCGGATCCTGGCAGGGAAGGACCATTGTCCGGATGGTGAAATCGTGGGGGTCTACGAGGGGTTTTAATTGAATTTCCAGAGCGATATCTAAAATTTGGTCTATTTCTTCTGTGGTAACTCCGACCGTGATGTCGATATCCCTGGTCATTCGGGGTTCTCCATGCAGGAGAACCGCCTGCCCACCAATGACCATATAGGGAATGCCTTTTCGATCCAGCGCAATGGCCATTCTTTTAAGAAGTTTTGTGAACATTGAGTATGCGCGCGAGCCGGATATCGTTTTCAATCCCCTCCATCGGGTCCTTCAGCGGTAACGCCCCAAGCGCAATGGCTTCTCGATAAAGGCCTTCAACCAGGGTAAGATTTTCAAAATAGTTTTGGGGAGAGGCCTGTATCTGAGCTTTGTTCAGTGCTTTAATTAAATGAATATTTTGAATCATTCTCTACACGACCATTTTTGGACGACGATCTTTGGAGGATGCGACCATTCTCCACAACGATCTTTCATTTTTTTCAAATGCGAAACGGGAGCAGCAAACTATCTCTGCTTATGAGATTAATTTAATACTATCCTATTGATTTGTCAATTGAAAATTCCTATGCTCATCTCTTTGCCACTCAAATAGACTCACCACTCTATCTGTATCATTCCCGCAAAGGCGGAAATCCGGGCTGCTATCGCGATAATTATTTTGACTTTGTTATTCTTAAATCCGCATTACCCAGGCCCACGGCACGATCACCTCGAAGGGGGAGTCCTTCCCGTGAAGGTAACGGGGGTTTTCGTATTTGGCTGAAGGATCGAATGCCGGGTTTTCCACAAATCCGTGATCGGCGAAAAGGATCAAAAGGGTTCTTGAAGGGAGCCGCTTGAGGCGGTGGAGCCATTCAATTTCCATATAGGTCACCACATTGGCGAACAGGTGGGAAAGGGGACCTTTTTCACTGTGAATCTTCTCATCAATTCCCGTCAGCTTCCAGAGGAGAGGCTCGTCTTTGGCAGTCCCGCCCGTTTCCGCCAGTGCCTTTTCAAACCGGGAGAGCTGCGTTGCTGTATTTGTGGGAGAATGCGCCCACAGGGGGCCTTCGCGCACTACGCGAAAGATCTGCGGTATCTTCCCGAAAAATTCCGTCTTGATGATTTCCCACAGATCCCAGCGCATTCCATCCATGAGCAGGTATCGAAATTGGTCGTAATCGGGCGTCTGTCGCTTCTTTGAGAGCAGGGTGGGGATGTTTTCTATCATCACCGGCCCGTCTCCTGCTCCGCTTTCCCACAGAGGACAGGACCTTCTGTGAAATATCCTGAAGTCCTCTACAACCTCGGCAAGCTTTGTTGCCACATCCTTTTCCTGCAGCTTGAGAAACGGGGGGAAAGGGATGCCGGTTTTTTTTAATGTCTGTCTCATCTTTTCCATGAGAGCCGGCAGAGGAGAGAGCTTTTTTATGAAAAGCGACTCCCACCGGGAAAACTTCTCCACGGGGAGATCTCCCGGCGCATCCAGGCCTGTCCCTTTTTCCAGAAGCTGAAGGCATGTCTCCAGGACCCGAACCATCTCTCTCTTTCTTTCTTCAAAAAGCGCATGCCCCCGAACGGCGCCGTTGCTTTCATTCAGCAAGTCGTGAAGGTCCTTTTTTGTTGGATTCCCCCCCATGATGCGCTCGAAGGCCTCTTTCAGAACAGGGAAAAGGATCGACTCCCTCTTGAAGATCTCCTTTGGAGAAATGTCGGGAAGGGAAGACCAGAGAGTCTGGATAAAGTCTCCATCCTCTTCGAGATGCATCATCACCGATGCAAAAAGCTCAGGTTCCTGTTCCTTCAGCGTCTCTCCAAATTGCGCCAGGAGGTCCGGCATCCGGTCCGGTCCTAACAGATCCTTTTCATTCTCGCAAAAGAGTTGTGAAATCTCTTGAGAGGGGATTGGATATTGATGGGTCCATAGTGCAACGCCCACGGCCCTGACCATACGATCGTACCCCATGCGGCGATATGAGGAAGCAAAGGCGGCAAAGGACCCCTCCAGGAACTCCCGAAATCGCTTTCTGGTCTGATCGCCATGATCCGTTTCGTCTCTTCCCACAAAATGAAAGAAAGTGTCCTCGGAGAGGGCTTCCTGGGCCAGCCACTCTCCTATAATCTTTCGTGTCTGTGAAAGGGTGTATTTTCTGTGGACAAGGCTCTGATAGAGGCGGTCCATGTTCCTCTCCACCACCAGCACCTTGCCGCGAAACGCCTCATTGATGTGAAAGACGACTCGGGGTGTAAGAGCCTTGTCGAGCCGATCCAGAAAGTCTTCATCATCGGAGGTAGTCGCCAGAAAATGGCGCACCGCTTCCGCATCAGCTTCTTTTTCAATCAGGTTCAAACCCTCCAGGTAGGGAATAATCTTTTCTTGTATGGCAGGCGCCTTCAAGGCTGTCATTGTCTCCGAGATGCCTTTATCGATCTCCCTTTCCAACGCATTTATGGGTTTTAAAAGAAGGGTCTCCCCCAGTTGAAACCCGCAGGAGCAACAGGGCTGAGCCGGTAGAAGATCCATGGGAGAACGCGTGCAGCAATATTCAAGGATATTGGAAAGATTCTGCTCAATGGATCTGCGGTTGTGTTCCACGGAGACCATCTCCAGCTGATCCAGGCGCTTAAGGAGTTGATAACGTCTGCTCTGAAGCAGTTGTTCGTAGTACCGGAATCGTTCTTTCCCCCTTTCCATTGAGTGGGCCTCGGCGTACAGACGGCAATAGGCATCTTGAAGGCTTTGAAACCGTTCGAACAGATTGGATAGAACCTCTTCGGAGGCGGGAAAAGAAGTCTTTTCATCATAAAAATCCAGGATCTCTTGTCGTTTTCTCCGCAGAGCGGAGTGCTCCCTCTGCTGCCCATGGCCTGATTCCCGTATTGCGTTTTCCGCCGGCGGATCCGTCTGCGCATACGGTTCCGTGGAAGGCACAACAAATTTTCGGTCTTTTACATACTGGTGCACGAAGAGGATGCGCTCCGCCTGATCCAGAAACTTGTGCAACATCTCCACGTCCTTCTGCTTCTTTTCAAGAAAAGGGTCCCCCTGGCCGGCACTGATAAAGCGCCCAAGGCCTTCCCGCGAGGAAAGGCTGACCTTTACCTCCTCCCATTGAGCGCTCAGGTCGTCCATATCCCGAAGGATGGTCTCCCAGGGTGCATTTTTGAAGGCCTCAAACCCCGCCGCCCATCGAATCCTTGATTTCAGCCCCTCCAGTTCCTCCAGGGCAGGAGCTTTGCGGGTTTTGATATCATTCCACAATTCCTCTTGAAGGGCCAGTGTAACGGGCACGTCTTTAAAAGGCCTGGCGATGAGCGGATGGGTGGAGATGCCTCTTTGCAGCTCCTCGCCGAGCACCTCTCCCTTGCCGAAAGAGGTGACCCCCCTGATGCCGGTACTGGTCAGCTCTTCCGGACCTTTGCGGAACATCCCCTTGTAGGCAATCAGGTTTCCGGAAAAGAGCATGGCAAGAACCAGGATCTCGAAGTGGGGCATGAGGAGGCCGTATTCCCCTTTGCGAAAGATCCAATACATCTCCTCAAGGGGGACCGTTTCCCGATCCTCCATCTTTTTGAGGAATGCACGAACCAGTTCGTTCTGCCTTGGGTTTACATGCAGTTCGTATTTCTTGCCACTTTTTTTCACCAGTCCCATCGGCTTCAAAAGCCCTTCCAGAACGTCCCGCAGGCCTCTTTTGGAGGGATCATCGACCTCCATACGGCCATTAGACAAGAAGGTTCCGAGCATCTCCTTTAAAATGCCGGGGAGCAGGGGACTCATATAGGGTTGAATGCGTGCATGGCCGGGAAAACGCCTTTGAAGCAAGGACGGAACAAATTCCACAAGAAATTTTTCCTGGGTCAGATATCCCAGGCGGGAAAGCTCCACCATATTCTCGTCCCAGAGCAGAATGCCGTGAAAGTAGAGCCTGTGAAAAATCTCCACGAGCTTTTCCTTCCGAATCTGGATAAAGGAATCGAGAAAGCTTTCGGTCTGTTTTTCCTTCTCAGAGGCCTCCGGATGCTGTTTCTCACGCATCAAAAGGGCCGCCAGAATCTCCTTTAACACAGTGGAATCGTCATCAAATCCGGTTGGCACCCAGAAAAGGAAAATACCCGGGTGGCTCTCCCGAATGTATGGAATCAAGGTCTCCTTCACATGGACGAATTGCTCTTCGCGGCGATGGGGGGTCCCCACCAGGACAAAAAAATCCTCCTCATTGCGGACCCAGCGTTCGGCCAGATCTCCGATCTCCGATTTGGACACTTCATCCAGCCGGCGCAGTTGAAGGGTTCCTTCCCTGCGGGTATGCTGCCACTGCATATGAAGGCGTTGCATGCCCGTTTCAAACCAGCCGGCCATCGGGAGATATGGGCTCTCCACCAGGGGCGCCAGCTGCGTGAAGATCCTTCGATCTTCAGGGAAAAACTGGGAGGCCATGTGCCTGATCCTGCGCCTCAGAATCCCGGAAATGTCTGCCTTCAGATCGAGGAAATAATGGCTTTCCAGAGGATCCACATGGGGCTCTACCCTTACATAGGATCCCTCCTTAGCCAGTTTGTCCAGGATGTCTTGCAAAAACCGGTAGTTGATTTCCGTGTCCAGCGAGGTAATGGGGAATAAAATCATCTCCGCCATTCGCCGGGCCGTATGTCTGAACCGCGTGGGGCTTAGGGTAAAAAGGATCAGGATTTTAATGGCGCTAAGCGCTGTTTTTTGCTGGTCGGGATCCTTGAAAATTTCGGGAATTTCCTCCCTGTAGCCCTCAAAAACCCTTTCCACATAAATCTGGGTCTCGGCCCGCTCTCTGATTCTATCTATAAAATGGTCAAAGATGATCTCCGGCGTAAGAAGCTCCCGTGCGGGACGATCGAGCCTCGAGGGAATTTGTCGTTCCGGGTCTCCTTTGAGCCGGAAATGGATGAAGTCCACCACGCCCCGGTGTTCAGAAAAAAGGGCCTTCAGGCGATCCAGCAGCGCGGATGTGGCGGGATGGACCGGGTAAAGACTCACAAAGCGCTCCCGGGTAACCGGGAAGGAGGGGAAATAGGCCTTGAGTTCGTCGAACAGGGCCTCAATCTTTGCGTCGGCGCCTTCCCTGTGCCGGATCAGACGCTCCGAGACCAGTTCTTCGATATGGGCCTGGCCCAGGGAAAGGCGCACGCGGTAACGGTCCTTGATCTTATTAAAGGTATCCTGATGGATTTCCCCGGTTTCCTCTATCCATTCCTGCAGTGTGGCAATCACCCAGAACGGGAAGGCCCCGGCCTCCTCTCCGAGATACTGCAGGAAACGGATATCCTCATTGTAGGCCCTGGCATCCGCCTTGGATCGCAGAAATTCGGAAAGTTCATCTATTAGAAAGACCATCCCGTTGTAACCCTGCTCTTTGAGAATTGCCTGAATCCCCGAAAAAAAGGCATGCCGCCCTTCTTCCTGATCCTGCAGGATGAGCCCGTTTTCCTTAAAGGCATTCAAAATGCCCCGCAGGATGATGTCTTCCAGGAATTCCGAAGCCCTGTACTGGACCAGGGAGACTTCCACGGTTAAGAAACGTAGATTTTTAAATTTTCTCTCAAAATCAATGAGTTCCATGGACTGGGAGGTCAGCGCCTCCCAGGACTTCGGGAAACGCAACAGAAGACTGAGCATGCCCAGAAAATGGGATTTTCCCGAGCCGAAATGGCCCTTCAGAAAAATGCCGCGACCTTCGCCCCCGGTCAGGCTTTCCAGAATGGCTATCAGGTTGTCCCGCACTTCCCGGGTGAGTACAAAGGTCTCCAGGATCATGCGGGAAAGTCCGGGGTCGTTCAGATCTTCCAGTTGAATGACGGTCTTGATTGCCGGAATCTCCACCAGATCGCCGATCCGCTCCGCTTTTTCCTCCTCCCGCAATGCCATGGCACACCCCTATTCTTTCTTTTGTTCTTTTTCCAACCGTTTTTTCATCCCCTGCAAGGTCCCCATGAGCTTCACATTCTCCGGATGCTCTTTCAAAATGCTTTCCAGGAGATCTATGAAATCGTTCGTTCGTCCGGTGGATGTGTAGATTTTTTTCAGTGTTCCTTTCACATAGAAATCATAAGGGTCTTTTTGAAAGGCCCGACTCAGACCCTCGACGGCTTCGGAGTATTCGCCAAGGCCATAATAGCAGTATCCTTCCTGTCTCGCAAAATAAGAATTTTCAGGGTCAAGCTCACCCGCCCTGTGAAATTCCGCGACCGCTTCCCGCAGTCTTCCCGCGTCTTTCAGTTTCTGCCCCAGGAGCCCGTGCATCTGGGCATCATCCTTTTGGGAAGGGAGACGAACCACCTTTTCCAACTCTTGGATGGTGTCCTCTCCGCGACGGTCTTCCCCCCTCAAGCGCACGATCTCTTTGTGTACGAAACTGTCGCCGGGGTACAGGCCGCGCAGCTCCTCATAAATGGCAAGGGCCTCTTTGCCGCGTTTCATCCGGTTCAATAGCACGGCCTTTTCTTTCAAAAAATAGCGATTGTCTTTCCGTTGCAGCAATACGGAATCGAGGGTGGACAGGGCTTCTTCGTATCGCTCCATTTGACGCAGGGTGCGGGCTATCCGGAGGGTAATATAGGGTCGTTTGTCCATCAAGGCGGCCTGCCGGTAATACTGGAGTGCTTCCTCCAATTTTTCCTGCCGAGAAAAAAACTCTCCCAGGACATAGAGCGCCTCCGGGTGCCGGGGATCTTCGGTAAGAATCGATTCCGCCAGTGCCCTGGCCTCGATGAGCCTCTCCTGCATCAAATAGACCTGGGCGAGACTTGCTCGCAAGGCCGGGCTTTCCGGTTGTTCCTCCAGGGCCTCTTTCAGTTCATCCTCGGCCTCGCGGAACTGCCCTCTTTTTCTGAAATCGATGGCCTTTTCCCGTTTAATGCGCGAAAAACGACTGAGTTCCATTGTATCTAATTAAAATCACGTTATAGCGGATTGTAGAAAGGACCGCTCAAGTTGGGAAAACCCGCAGACTGCTCACGGATGCAATGCGGTCAAAATCCTTATCATTGTGAAGCAAAGGCATGCCATGTTCTATGGCCGTTTGTGCGATCAGGCAACCGACTGTTTTTCTTATGGCAATGCCCCGTTTTCGACATAGGCGATAAAGTTGGGCGGCACTGATATACAATTCCGC
Source organism: Desulfatiglandales bacterium (assembly GCA_038252125.1). Lineage (GTDB taxonomy): Bacteria > Desulfobacterota > DSM-4660 > Desulfatiglandales > Desulfatiglandaceae > DUZB01. The sequence goes on along the minus strand of JBBSAR010000042.1, from coordinate 3,065 downwards.
GGTAGTTAAATTCAGAATTGGCAAATGAAGCAGATGCATTCTCGCTGTTTCAAATTCCCTGTCACTCTTGAAGCCTTGCAGAGTTTCCGCCAGAATATAGTTGGAAATACAAACCTCCTCCTCTGCCTCCAGGAGCTTCCTGAGAAAGACCCGAGGGGTGCTTGAAACGCCGTTGAAAAAATCGATCCAGACAGATGTATCAACCAATATCTTCAAAACGGTTCTCCCTCATTTCTTCCAGATTTCCTTCCCAGTGAAGCTTTCCCTCAAGACCTAAAATAGCCTTTCTCTTTTTTCGATCCACGAGTTCTTTTAAGGCATAATTCACCAGATCCCGTTTGGTTTTCAGCCCGGTGTACGCCATGCCTTCTTCAATCAATTTGTCTTCAATGACGACATTTGTGCGCATTATTCAGCCCCCTTTGTACACTCAAGTACATCATTATTGTGTGTATGTCAAGATGCCGAATCCGGGCGAAGCAACAAGGGGAGGAGCAGGTTCTTATTCCGAACCCGCTTCCAAATCAGACCTCTCATGGACGTGCGGGTATCCAGCGGCAGGATGTCTGTGCAGGTGGGCATGGAGTGTGCTTGCGTCTCCGTCAAAAACAATCCGGCCGGCCTTCATGCTGTAGATTTTTCGGGTGGTCCCGGCGAGGAAATCATACTCGTGGGAGACGATGACGGTGCTGATGTCAAGATGGTTGAGAAGGGCCTCTATCCTGGATCGGGCGTCTTCATCCAGGCCGGTGGTGGGTTCGTCCAGGAGGAGTGCATCCGGTTTCATGACCAGAACCGTTGCGAGAGAAACCAGTTTTTTTTCACCGCCTGAGAGCTTGTGCGTGATGCGGTGTTCAAATCCCCGCAGGTTTAGTTGCGCCAGGGTTTCCATGGCCATCTCCCGGGCCTCTTTCGGGCTTGCGCCCAGGTTGAGGGGCCCGAAGGCCACGTCCTCCAGGACCGTGGGGGAAAAAAGCTGATCGTCCGCGTTCTGGAAAAGAAATCCGATTCGGCGTCGGACTTCCATGAAATCCTTCTTGGTTTCCACCGGTTTTCCCGAAAGGCGGATGGCGCCGGACGAGGGTTTGACAAGGCCCATGATGATATGCATCAGGGTGGTCTTGCCGCTCCCGTTGTAGCCTATCAGTCCCAGCTTTTCTCCTTCGGGAAGAGCGAATGTCAGGTGATCCAGTACCGGTTTGCCGGGTTCATAGGAAAAGCAGATATCTTCAAGCTCTATGATGTTTCTTAGTTTATCCATTCAAGGCCTCCAAGGGCCAGCAATACGACTGTCATGGAAAGCAGCCAGATCCAGTCAAACCTGGAGAAAGAAGACTCCTGCAGGGAATGAAATTTTCCGGAAAACCCGCGGCATACCATGGCCATGTGCACCCGTTCGGCCCGTTCCGAGGCCCGCACAAAGAGCATGCCTACAAGATAGGCCATGGTCTTGTACGTATGAACGGTGGTGGATGGTTGAAACCCGCGCACGATGGCCGATCTGATCAGTCGATGGTATTCCTCTTCCATGACAAAGATATACCGGTAGTTGAGCAGCAGGAGATAGACGAGCTTATCCGGTACCCCCATCCTGCCCAATGCCGCTCCCAGGGTTGCCACGGAACTGGTGGCGATCAGGGCAATGAACGTGAGGAGAATGGCATTGGATTTCAAGGTGATGCGGGCTGCCACAAGAACGCCTTCCAGGGAGACCGTGAGAGGGCCTAAAGAAAAAAGTGGCTCTCCGGGATAGGTGACAGGCGCCACGATCCAGAAAAAGAGGACAAAGCCGTTCACCAGGGCGATCCGTTTGAGCACTTCCTTAACGGACAGCCGGGATATCCCCACCAGGAGAAAAGAGAAGGCGCAGGCCGCCAGAAGGGCTGGAAACCGGTTCGACAGGGCCACAAGGAAGGCAAAGAGGGTTGCCACGACAATCCTGGACCGTGGATCAAGACGGCGTATCGGGGAGTTTCCCGTGGCGAAAGTTTCCTGCAACATAGGCGATTACCCTTTTTTCGCGGAATGGGGTTCAGCGCTTTTGCGGCGAAAATGTAAATAGGCCGCGAGTCCCATCAAACCGAGGATATAGCCTATGCCGCCGAGGATATCTGAGATCGTTGGTCCCTTATCCCGACTTTCCGCAAGCATTTTCACAATAGGATTGAGCTTCCGGTCCAGGGATTGCTCCAGAACGCCTCGGATTTGGTCCAGACCGGCAGGGGATTCTTCAATCCCGGGTTTGGACGCTTCCTGCGACGTTTTCCGTGAAACGGTCGGTTCAGGTTCCTCTCCGGTGGAGGCCATCTCGCTGGCGGGGATGGTCCATTCACCCCGATGGCCCATGCCGGCCTGAATCACGATTTTCATGCCGACCTTTTCGGGTATTTTGAAAGAAAATTCCCCCTCGGCGTCGGTCTTCCCTGAAAGGAGCTGCTTTCCTTTAAGATCATAGACAACGATTTCGCCGCCGTTCACCCGTTTCCCTCCGCTGAATTTGCTTTCCGTGTGAACCGTATCCCCTTCCACCCATGCGAACAGGTTGACTCGATGAGCCGCCGCGGCGCCGGGCCACAGCAGACAGAGAACAGTCAAAGCCATGACGCCCGCAAGGACGCGATTCCATTGTGGACAGTTAATGGAACAAAATTTTTTCATATTTTCTTTCCATCCCGGACGATTGTTCATCACATATCCCTTCCTTTTGTTTAATTCTTCACAATTATTTCCGCAACATGTCGGGCTGCACCTTCCTGAGAAACGCCACGCAGAAGGCTGTAATGAGGCCTTCAATAATCATCACGGGAACATGGGCGGCCACAACAAGATAGGACACCTTCAGGAAGTTTTCTTCCGTGAAGATCAGCGCCACGCCAACCAGGAGTCCTCCGAGAAAGACCGAAATGGCGCCGCACGCAAAGGCCGCCGGCAGGGCGATGCCGGGCCGTTTGCGGACCAATCCTCCGAAAAGGTAATAACAGAACACAGCAGGCAGCGCCATGATCACCGTATTGACGCCGAGGGTGGTGATTCCGCCGAACTGGAAGAATACCGCCTGAAGAACC